>JBILVD010000027.1:0-13586 GCA_044370655.1 Candidatus Deianiraeaceae bacterium
TTTCTGCAAACCACGTGCAAAACCCGCTTTTACAAGACTCTTAGACGAACATTTTTTACATTTTTCCATAAATAAGATAAATATTTAATCTTGAAATAAACTATATGTTTTTATTTGTCAATACCAGATTTCTTCCACAGTCTCTAGATTTACATCTCTGCTTCCCTTCCATAAATCCATTCTTCACTATTCTTTCACTACCGCAAAACCTAGATTTATTCATATAAGAATTAAAGATTATAGCTAACGCTATCATCTATTTTCTTAAAAGTCTATGGTTTAGTGTAAGTCCTCAAATTCAATCAATAATAAATTTGACAAATAAAAATTTTGATTTTATGCTAAAAATTATTTAATGCTAAGATGAATGAATTTAATTTGAAGGAAAATTTTGCAATCGGAAGCACATCTTGGATTGGAGTTGGTGGAATGTGCGACCTTTTTTTCAAGCCTAAGTCATTTGAAGAGCTTGTTGCATTTTTGCATATTAATGAGCATAATTTAACAGTTTTAGGCAACACATCTAATCTAATTATAGGAGACGCAGGCATTCGTGGAGTTGTTATACGCCTTATTGGAAGCTTTATGAATATCATCAAAGTTGATGACGAAAAAGTAGAAGTAGGTGCTGGAATGCTAGATAAAACATTCTCCTCCCTAATGGCAAATGAGGAAATTTCAGGCTTTGAATTTCTTTCTACCATTCCAGGAAACATCGGGGGAGGAATAAAAATGAATTGCGGTTGTTTTGGAAGAGAGATAGCGGAAAACATAATAACAATTAAAGGCGTTGATTTTAAAGGAAAGTATATAGAATTTAAACCCTCCGAGCTTAATTTTTCTTATAGAAGGAGCGGTCTTTCTTCAAGCTTCATAATTACTTCTGTTGTGCTTCGTGGCGTGAGGTCTAAAAGGCAAAAAATACTAGATTTAATGTCGCAAAATCAAGAAAAGAGAAATCAAAGCCAACCAACAGGAGGAAAAACAGCGGGAAGCACATTTAAAAACCCAGAGAAATACAAAGCTTGGGAGTTGCTAGAAAGGGCAGGGCTTAGAGGAGTGAAAATCGGTGGAGCAAGTTTTTCACAGAAGCATCTCAACTTCCTCATAAACGACGGCAGTGCAACAGCAAGAGATTTAATTTTATTAGGGGAAACGGCTCGCAAATTAGTTTTTGAAAAGTGCGGAGTGAATTTGGAATGGGAGATTTTGCATATTGGAAGTTTTTGAATATCAAACAAATTTCAAACAATTCTAATCTTAAATTTCAAACAATATTCCAAATCTAGTAAAATTAGATTTATAAGAGACTCTCTCAGGTAAATTCTGCTTTTTATTTTCGGCCATCGCAGATGATTTTTCAAAATTATAAGTAGCGTATAAAATTGGTTTTATAAATTTAGAAAGATATATTTTTGTTTTAAAACCAATTTCAAAATTTAAAGAGTTTTGTATTTTTGGTCTAATTGGGAGAATGCATTTTACTTCTGGGTAGGCTGGCCATTTGTAAGGACATATTTGTGAATTTAGCTTGATAAATGTGTTAATATATAAATCCGTTGTTTCATTTGAAACGCTTAATCCGATTATTGCATTAATAGATTTCAAACTAAGAGACTGTGATTGAAACCCCTTTGGCACAGCAAAAAAAGACCCTTGATCTTTGTCAATATTGTAAGATATAACATAACCATCAAAGGCTTTAAAATTCATCTTATTATAAGATATACCAAAATTTACATTTACATTATTTTCGTTTATTGTAAAAAAAGGGAAATGAGAAATAAGTTTTAGAGTATAATCATATCCTCTCACTTTATCGGCGTAATCAAACTGTGATGAATTGCCTATTATGTTGTAGTTTGCTAGGTCTCTATCTTCCTTTAACCCTCTTTTTATGAGAGCATAGTCAAATTCCCCTCTAATTTTAAAGTTTGAAAAATTTGCATTAAAGCCAGTTGTTAAATTTAAGGCGTTGTCATAATTCCAGATAAGTTCAGATTTTAATCCAGTAATTAACTTAAAATCTTTGTTTTTTATTCCAGCTCCAACGTTGTATGTAATTTTGCTTTCCTGCACTTCCTTTATACTTGAATAACAATATGCATTTATTGAAAAAAGCATTATAACTACAGCAAAAAATCTCATAAAAAAATTTAATCATTCATATTTTAATAAAAACAAAAAATAGAAAAATCTGTTTGTCAAGCAATATTTTTCAATATTCATTATAAGAAATTTATACTTGATTTTATTGTTTTTTAATAAAATTTGATAAATACAAATATAAATTAACATCAAAGTTCAATAATATGAGAAATCAAAATACTGATAAAAATTCAGAGTATATAATAAAAAAATTAAAATATTTTCAACAAGAGGTTGACAACAAATCCGATATTGAAAATAAAACAAATTACTATAACATAAACTTTGATAAACACACATTTGCAAAAATGAATCAACCTATTTTAAAGCCTTTGCTTGAGTCCTCAAGCGGGAGTGATAAATTCTTTCTTATTTGGTATAAAAATGGATTACTTTTTGTTAGAAAGGAAGATAGGGCAAGTTATTTTATAAAATCTAATTCAACTAAAGATAATATTGAGAAAAGTAGTAAATTTCTTACTTCCATTTTTGAATGTCTTATTTCGCCTAGCGTTAAAACTGTTTCTGCGGTATTTTTAAATGGCATCTTGACGAGTTTTGATAAAGATATCAACCCTTCTTTTACAGACTCATCCTCATTTAAAATGGAAATCATAGAAAAAAGAAAAATAAAATACAAAACATTGTCCGATTTTGCAATTAAAACTGACGTTTTGGAAAAAAACAAATTAGATTTTTTTAATATTAATGAACTCGCAGGAACGTATAAACTTTCAAAAAGCGACTGTTTAAAAATAATTCAAACGTTAACTGATAATGACGAAGTAAAAACAAAACAGAATAATTCTAACTTAAAGCAAGAAGTCAAAAATACAAGAAAAGCACTTAAAAGAATTATACAAAAAAATTCTCAAGCCCCCTCTAACACCCAAAATTCAGAACAATTTAATCAATCATTAAATATATATAACATATCTACAAAACATAATAAATCTAAATTATACAACGATAAAATATTTACTAATTCCAACCTTAAACAATCTGCAATGAACAAAAAAATCTACAATATATACCGTATACCGACGCCCAATTACAAACCAAAATCAGCCCCATAATTAAAAATAAATCCTCGATTATCAAAATTTTCTTGACAATTATTCAATGCAAGTATAACAAATATTTATATGTAATTTTTATAAGATGATACCTAGATATATAGCTAGAGAAATAGCGGAAATTTGGAGTGAGAACAATAAGTTTGATATTTGGTTTAAAATTGAAATAACCGCTTGCAAGCAGATGGAAGCTTTAGGGCTTGTGCCTAAAGGAAATGCGGAGAAAATACTTTCTAAAAAAAATTTTATATGGAATGTAGGGCGAATAAATGAAATTGAAGCAGTTGTTAAGCACGATGTAATAGCTTTTTTAACTTTTATATCCGAAAATGTAGGAGATGAGGCAAAATTTCTACACTTAGGTCTTACAAGCTCTGATGTTTTGGATACCTGCTTTGCCTTGCAATTAAAACAATCAGGTGAGATGATTTTAAAGCAAATTGAAGCCCTGCTTGAAGCTTTAAAAAAGCGTGCTTTTGAAACTAAAGATATGCCCTGCGTTGGCAGAAGCCACGGAATTCACGCCGAACCCATTACCATCGGTCTTAAATTTGCAAGGTTTTATGCAGAATTTAAGAGAGCAAAAAAGAGGCTAGAGCTTGCAATTAAAGAAATCTCCACCTGTGCAATTTCGGGAGCTGTTGGCACCTTTGCAAATGTTGACCCATCAGTTCAAACCGCAGTTGCAAGAGAGCTAGGGCTTGAGGAGGAAGAAATCTCAACACAAGTTATCCCTAGAGACAGGCACGCTATGTTTTTTGCAACTCTTGGAGTTATTGCATCTTCAATTGAAAACATCGCAACAGAAATACGGCATTTACAAAGAACAGAGGTTTTAGAAGCAGAAGAAGCTTTTACCAAAGGGCAAAAAGGAAGCTCAGCAATGCCTCACAAAAGAAACCCCGTATTGACAGAAAACCTTACAGGTCTTGCAAGACTTGTAAGAAGTGCCGTCCTTCCCGCTATGGAAAACATCTCTCTTTGGCATGAAAGGGATATATCCCACTCCGCAGTTGAAAGAGGAATAGCGCCAGATGCAACAAATCATCTATTTTTTGCTTTAAAAAGGTTAACAGAAGTAGTGGAAAGCCTAATAATCTACGAAAAAAACGCCCTTGAAAATTTAAATCAACTCAAAGGGCTTGTGTTTTCTCAAAGAGTGCTCCTTGTCTTAATTGAAGAAGCCAAGATTTCCCGTGAAGACGCATATAAAATCGTCCAAGAAAGTGCAATGAAAATTTGGAGAAGAGAAACAGAACTTGACTTCAAATCCCTACTTCTTGAAAATACAGACGTCACCTCCCGAATTTCAAGGCAAAATCTAGAGGCATTATTTGATTTATCTTATCACACAAAACACGTTAATTACATATTTAACAAAGTTTTTTCTTAAAAATTAAAAAGCCCAAAATATTTTTTATATTTTTTACTTGCAAAATAAAAAGATTTACTTTAGCAAGTTTATTATTTACTTAGTTTATATGTCTTTTTACAGAACTCATAAATGTGGGGAGTTAGCCCTTGCTGAGCTTGGTTTTGAGGTTAAAATAGCTGGCTTTTTAGACAACAAGAGGGATCATGGAGGGCTTTTATTCTTAGATATAAGAGACCACTACGGAATTGTGCAAGTTGTTATATCAGATGTTGCAGAAATTGACAGAATATCCAAAATTAAGCTTGAAAGCGTGCTTATTATTGAGGGGAAAGTAGTTAAAAGAAAGGAAGGTATGCAAAATCCTTCTTTAAAAACAGGGGCAATTGAAGTTATTGCAAGCAAAGTTGAACTTGAAAGCGAAGCGTTGCAAGTGCCTTTTGCAGTGAATACAGAAGATGACTTTAACGAGGAAATCCGCCTTAAATTCAGATTTCTGGACTTGCGTCGTCAAAAAATGCATCAAAATATCATTTTACGCTCCAATGTTATTACAGAAATTAGAAAACTAATGAGCGAGGCGGGTTTTATGGAGTTTCAAACCCCAATATTAACCGCCAGCTCTCCAGAAGGTGCGAGGGACTTTCTTGTTCCTTCAAGAGTGCATCCAGGCAAGTTTTACGCTCTTCCACAAGCACCTCAACAATTCAAACAACTCTTAATGATGTCTGGTTTTGATAGATACTTCCAAATAGCTCCCTGCTTTAGAGACGAAGATGCAAGGGCGGATAGGTCTCCAGGCGAGTTTTATCAGTTAGATATTGAAATGGCGTTTGTAACACAAGAAGAAGTCTTCAACACTATGGAGCCAATTCTCTATAACTTATTTAAGAAATTTGCAGGCAAAAAAAAAGTCAGTCCTTATCCTTTTGAGAGAATTCCATTTGACACCTCCATGCTTCTATATGGCTCGGATAAACCAGATTTAAGAAACCCAATCCAAAATTTTGACGCTAGAGCCATTTTTGAAGGTAGTGAATTCAGTATTTTTACAAAATCTTTAACAGAGGGGAAGGTTATTCGTGGAATTCCCGCCCCTAAAACAGCCCTAAATTCAAGAAAATTTTTTGATGATTTCATAGATTTTGCAAAAGAAAATGGAGCAGGGGGGCTTGCATATATTATTCTTGACGAGAGCGGGGAGGCGAAAGGTCCAATTGCAAAATTCTTAAAAAACGAGAATTTAACTGTTTTAAAACGTTATATAAAAGCAGGGGACGCCGTGTTTTTCTCTTGCGATGTTGAACTTAAAGCAAACAAACTTGCAGGTCTTGTAAGAGCCAAACTAGGGCATGACTTAAAACTAATAGACGAAGATTTCTTTAAATTTTGCTGGATAACAGACTTCCCATTCTACGAACTAAACGATGAAGGAAAAATTGAATTCTCTCACAATCCATTTTCAATGCCTCAAGGCGGCTTGGAAGCACTAGAGAAAAAAAATCCTCTCCAAATCAAAGCTTATCAGTATGATATCGTTTGTAATGGAATTGAACTCTCCAGTGGTGCAATTCGTAACCATAAACTTCCAATTATGTATAAAGCCTTTGAAATTGCGGGCTACAAAAAAGAAGAAGTGAATGAAAAATTTGCAGGTATGGTAAAAGCCTTTAGTTATGGGGCTCCTCCTCATGGTGGCTTTGCTCCAGGAGTTGATAGAATGGTAATGCTCCTTGCGGGAACGCATTCAATTAGAGACATAATCGCCTTCCCATTAACAGGAAAAGCAGAAGACTTACTAATGAACGCTCCATCATCCGTTACCCAAAAACAACTTGACGAGCTTCACATAAAAATTAATTTATCAAAAAAATGATAGAGATAGCTTTTAACGGACAAAAATTTATAGTTGAAAAAGACATAAGCCTTGCAGACTTCCTAAAAAACAAGCTCCCAGAAGGCAAATTTGCAATTGATGTTGATATGGAAGTTGTGCCAAGGTCAAGCTATGAAGTTTTTATTTTAAAAAATGGTATGAAAATTGAGGCCATAACATTTGTTGGAGGAGGTTAATTGTGATTAGTATGTTAAAAAACTTAGATTTTAAAATCAAACTCTCCCTTGTCGTTTTTTCATTAATCACGATTTGGATTATTAGTGGATTTTTCTTTAATAAAAAAACTCCTGAAAACACATCTAAAAATGGTGGAGGAAACGCAAATTTGCTTGCATCTCAAATAAAAGAAGAGCAGGTTTACAAGATAGTTTCTGGATATGGAACCATTGATAGAGGCGAAATTGATGTATTCTCTGAGCTTAACTCCCACGTTTTAAATGTTAAAAAGCTTGACGGCTCAAAAGTTCTTCGTGGAGAGCCAATTGTTGAGCTTTTAGGAGGCGTTTTAGTGCCTTCACCTATCGATGGAATTTTAGACGGAGTGAACGTCAAGGTTGGAAGCGTTGTTTTTGCCGGTCAAACCAAAATGTTCTCCGTGATTTCAAACTCAAAACCAGAGGTAATTTTTCAAATATCATCAAATGAAGCCAGATTTGTAAAAGTAGGTCAAAGAGCTACAATTGAAGTTGGAGATAGCGTTTTTATTGGAAATGTATACTTCGTTTCAAAAATCTCCGATAAAGCAAGCAATACATTTGAAGTTAAAATCCGCCTTAAATCCAACGAGGACGAAATTTTTCATAGAGAAGTTGCGAAAATATCAATTGAAACTATCCAAAAAAAAGGTATCTTTGTTCCAACCTCCACTTTATCAATTACAAATGAAGATAAAATAGTCATAACAACTCTTAACGACGAAGGAATTGTAAGAAAGATTCCAGTTGAACTACTGCAAACAAAAAATAATGGAGTTTGGGTTTCTGGTGATTTTTCTTCTTCAAAATTTGTTATAATAAGAGGGGGAGATTTTGTGAATATTAGCGATAAGCCAGAATATAAAATAAAAGATTTATGAGGAAAATTTGCGTTGTTTTTGGTGGAAATGGAAGCGAAAAAGATGTTTCTTTTAAATCCAGTCGTTCCATAATAAGTGCCCTAAAAAAGCTCGGATATAATGTTGTTGAGTTAAATTTTGACGGCGAATTCATTAAAAATATAACCCAAATTAAGCCTGATGCAGTCTTTAACGCAATGCACGGAGCGTGGGGAGAGGACGGAGTTTTGCCCACAATATTAGATTTTTTACAAATACCATACACTCATTCTGGTCGTAAGGCGAGCATAATAGCAATGAACAAAGAATTTACCAAGCAAATTGCTACAAGTTTCAAAATTCCCGTAATCAACTCACGCATGTATTCCAAAGAGCAAATATTATCAGGAGAATTTCTCGCATTTCCAGTCTCTTTTCTAAAACCTTGTTCAGAGGGCTCAACTGTAGGTTGTGTAAAATTTGAAGCAGGCAGGAGCTTTACAGATGAAGAAAAAGCAGAGATTGCAAAAATTAAAGATGACTTCTTTTTAATAGAAGAATTTTTCGCTGGATTTGATGTAACAATTGGAGTTTTAGGTGAGGAGACAATTGGAGGAGTGGAAATTCGCCCTAAAGAAGGATATTACAATTATTACGCTAAGTATACATCTGGCAAAACAGACTACTTCTCCCCTCCAAGAATATCAAATGAATTACTTGTAAAACTTGAAGACGCAACACTCAAAATTCATAAAGCAATCGGAGCCAAAGGAGTTTCAAGAGCAGACTTTTTAATTAAAGGAGAAGATTTTCGCTTCCTTGAAATCAACACCCACCCTGGCTTTACAGACCTTTCCCTCGTCCCCCAAATGGCAAAATCTCAAGGTATGACCTTTGAAGAAGTCGTGGATTTTTTAGTTAAAGATGCGTCGTTTGAAGATTACAAAAAATAAGGAGCAAAAATTTGTTGAAAAAGTTCTTTTGCCTTTGAGTTTAGGTTCTAGTTTTGCCCGTAATTTAACAGACGATGTTGCTGAAATTGACGGATTAATCATAAAAACAGATAGTTTGTGCGAAGGTGTGCATGTTAAAACCGCTACAAATCCATACAAAATGGGGCATAAACTTATCGCAAGAGCCATCTCGGACATAGCTTCTAAAGGTGGTTTTCCCCTTGGATTTACACTTTCTTTGTTCAAAACCCCAAAAACTGACGAGGCTTTTCTCACTGATTTTATATTTGGTATGAAAAATTTTGACATACCTTTAATCGGAGGGGATATTGCAAATTCTTTTAATACTCATTTTAACGCTAATATCTCTCTTTTTGCCAAAAAAAATTCCTATATCCCACATAGAAATGGTGCAAAAGTTGGAGACTTCATATACATAACAGGGCAAATTGGCAGGGCTTATCTTGGTTTTAAAAATGAGCAAGAATTTTTGTCATTTTACGAAACGCCAGTTCCAAAATTAAGTTTAATGCAAAAAGTTATTAGTAATTTTGAAATTACAGCAAGTATTGATATATCGGATGGATTTATGAAAGATTTGATGACTTTACTTGAAAATTCAAACACTGGTGCAAGCATAGATTTGCTCAAAATTAATATGCCAAAAAAAAACGATATAGCAAAAATGCTCACATTTGGGGACGATTATGAGATAATTTTCACCTCACCGCAAGAAATCAATCTTGAGGATGTAAGCAAAATTGGCAATGTCATAAGTGGAGATGAACTTTTATTTTTAAACGCCGAGAATATTGAATTTTCTAGCTTTGGTTATGAAGTTTTAATTTAATTATCTCACATACTTCTGCAAAAGTTTTGTCTAAATTTTCATTAACAATTTTATAGTCGTATTTATCGGCACAAGCTATCTCATTTTTTGCCTCTTCAAGCCGTTTTTCTAGGTCTTCCCTTGATAAATCGCCTCTCAAATTCAATCTTTGATTTAAAACTTCAATTGAAGGAGGTAGTAAAAATATGCTAAGCGCCTCCATCTTTTGTTTAATTTGAGAATGCCCCTCAACATCTATATCAAATAATACGTGCTTTTCTGTATTCATCTCGGAGGTTAGCGTTCCGTAAAAGTTGCCATACACATTTGCATATTCCAAGAATTCTCCCCTTTTTATCTTTTCCTCAAATTCTTCCTTTGTAAAAAAGTAATAGTCTACTCCGTCAACTTCACTCCCACGAATTTTGCGTGTTGTTGCAGAGATAGAAAAACGAGAATTGCCAAATACAGGAGAGGTAGGGTCATTTATCAGTCTTTTACAAATTGTTGTTTTGCCACCGCCCGAAGGAGAAGAAATTACTATAAGTAATGGCTTTTTCATTATTTTAATTCTATAAAATTGACATATTCTTTTGCTTTTGCTTCAAGCTCAGCGTCTGTTATAACTCTTGCACCTTGCACAAAGAAAGCTCCCGCAAATTCCATTTGACACAACTTTGCAGTTTGAATAAATGGAGTTAAAAAGTCTGTAATATAGTAGTTGTTGTAGCCATTTGGTTTGTAGTCTTCATCTCTTCCTCCCATTGTAGTTGCAATATAAAGCTTTTTGCCTTTCGTTTTTGGCTCTGGAGTTGCATATGCCCATCCATATGCAAGCACATCATCTATCCATTTTTTCAAAAGTGCAGGGGAGCTATACCAATGAAATGGAAATTGCAAGATTATCTTTTCCGCCTCTTCAATTAAACTTCTATCCTCTTTTACATCTAAACTAGAATTAAATTTTTGAGAACCATAAAGGGAGTATAAGTCTCTTACTTTGACATCTTTTAACTTAGTTGCTTCTTGAATTAAAGCCTTATTCATTCTTGATTCATTAAAATTCGGATGTGCAAAAAAAATTATATTCTTAGACATAAAAAAATTGAAATTTTAAATGATATTGAAATAGAAGATAAAGATTGTTTTTTAATTTGTCAAGAAATATTTTAATAATTTTTTTACATTTTTTAGTTGCATTTTAATATTTTTCATATTATATTTATTCTCCAGTTATATTTTTAAAGTAACTTTGTAGTTATATGACACTTTTTAATGAAAAAATGCAAAAGATCAACTTAGATAAAAGCTCGGAATCTCCAGCTCAAGAAAATCCAGCCAAAGCCAAATTTCAGAGTCATGAAATTGAGAAACACGTTGGGAAGAAGATAAAACTTTTTAGGCAATTAAAAGGACTTAGTCAGTCCGATGTTGCCGTTCATCTTGGTATTACCTTTCAACAATTTCAAAAATACGAGAGCGGAAAAAACCGTATTCCTATATCCAGATTAATGAGATTAGCGGAAATCTTCGGCGTTAATATGACTGTTTTCTTTGAAAATAGCGTTAACGTTATGTTTGAGGATGTTATGGGAAAGGCAAGCAACTGCCTAAATGAAGACTTCACACCCATTGAGTCAACCCCTAGCATAAGGAAAATTAGCGAGGAAAAAATTGAAGACGATGAAACAAAAAACCTTTTAAAAAGCTTTAAAGCAATAAAGGATATAGGAGTGAGAAAGCACATTACCATGCTTGTGAAATCTCTTTCAGAGGAAACAAAGGCATAATTTTGGTAGGTTTTTTTAAGCATGATAAATAAGAAATAAATTAAAAACAAAAAATTTTTAAAAAAGTTGTTGACAATTAATTTTTTCTTATTTCTTCTTTTACTAAAACACTTATCTAAATATGCCATACTACTTTGTAAAAGTCTTTTTTGTTATTTCAATTTCACTGCACTTTTTTCAAATTTCAAATGCTAACTTGATAAATTCTAACTTTAAAAATTCTACTTTAAACAACGCCAATTCAAATAATCCTAAACTTCCAAGTAAAACACAGGAGAGATCCAACGGCAATATAAGGCATCAAGACGCTAAAAATATACACTATACGAACCCTAGAATATTCATTGAAAATCAAAAAAGTCCTTCACAACCACAAGCTTTAAAAGGAGAATACACAAAAGAAACGAATAAAAATGAATTATATTTCGGAACTTCCCTAAATCTTGACAAATCATCTTACAGCTCAAATGCAAACGGCACAAGCCCTAAAAGCGTTATTCTTGAAAACACCATCTTAAGTGCAAGAGAGCAAATTATAAAACTTAAAGATAGAGAAAACATGCAAATACCACTTGAAATAAAGAAAATAGAGATTAGACAGGAACAAATTATAGAGAATGTAAAAAATTTGACGAATGATATTGAAAAACTAAACGCTTCTTTACAGATTTTATCCGCAGGGCAACAAACTCAAGAACTATATCAACAAACAATAAAAGAAAGAGAAAAACTTCAACAAGAGAAGAAGTTGCTTGAAAATGAAATACAAAGTCATGCAATTGCAATTACAGAACTTGAGAGCGAGAAATCCATAATTAAAAATGAAATCCTCAACCTAGAAAGTGAAATTAAAACAAAAAAATCTGCACAAGATACAATAAATTCCGTTGCCACAAATACTTCGGGTTACAGCCTCGGAGGCTCTATTTTTGCAGGTTATACAAAAACAATTGATATGCTAACAATAAGTGGCGAAGTTGGATTTGATTTAGGTAAATTTAACATAGGTTCTAACTTCAAAAATGAGATTTCAGCTCGGGGAAGCTCTTCAATTTTTGCAAATACTAGGGTAGGGTATCTTTTTGCTGATAAAGAAATTGTAGGTTATGTCGGTTTTGGCTTGAAAAATCAAAGTGTAAGTTTGCAATATGTGAATTCTATATTCAACTTTAAGTCTAGTGCTAAGGTAAAGTATTTTACATTATTTTTAGGGGCGGAAAAGAGAATTAGCCCTCAAATCGGAGTTTTCGGCGAGTTTGCTTACAACACTGCAATAAATGGGATAAGCTTTAAAGAGACAAGGCAAGAGCTAGACTTTAAAGTAATGCAAGTGAGAGTTGGAATTAGATATTACATTGATGAAAATAAGGTTTTTAATCTTTTTAAATGAGATATATTAAAGAGAAGACACATTATCTGTAATGCTACTAGTATTATCCGCACTGCTAACTTTACTATTCTTTTCTTCACCTTTCACATCACTACCAAAGCAGGAACTCAAACAAGAAGAATTAGAATTGTTATTAGAGAATTTTGCGAAGTCAACAAAATTACCAAACCTATTTTTTACATACCCACCTATAAAATGTTTCATTAATTCACCATGATTTTGCAAGTCAACAATATTAAGCTTAAATTTTTCAAGAAATTCCTTTAATTCATCGCTTGCTTTTGTATAATCTATTTCAACAAGGAAAACTTTTTTATATTCTAACAATTCGTTTTTGGGAAATATATTACTTGCACATAGATTTAGCAAAATTAAACCTACATATACTCCAGTATTTAAGGAAAGTGTCAAGTAATCTTGACGAATTCCCGAAATTATCGTTACAACCAAACAACTTGCGAGTGCAGGTCCAACAGGGCTACGTAATACATTTATCATTTTCTGTATACCGCTAGAATACTTCGTTTCTTTCCCTAATTTGTAGAACTGTCCCATATTCCCCATACGCTGACCGTCTAGCATAATAAGCGTATCGTCAATAATGTTAATTTTAGAAAAGTTTGTTAGCGAGTCAAAAAATGGATGATCTTTAGCAACAATGTAAAAAAATGTTTGTTTTGAAGGTTGATGTGTTACCACACTAGAATTGATTTTTTGATTTATAGGCATAAAATATCAATTATTTGTTAATATAAAAAAAAGATTATATATAAAATCAAAAGTCAACTGATTTTTTTGGATTTATAACTTTAGGCATTACTAAAAAACATTAGAATAGCTTGAAAAAAAGAAATACTCCATAAAACAAAAAAAAGATTAGCAAAGAGAAGATTTTTTGCCTAATAGGAAGAACTCGCAAGTTTATTAACTTTGAAGTAGGAAGTGCAGAAAATTCAAGTAGAAGTGCAGAAAAGAGCATTATCTCAAAGAAAATATGCAGGCTTAGAAATATGTTAAGTTAGTATATCAAATCCGCTATTTCACTATTTAACCCATACAAGATAAACAAATTATCGTTTGTGAAGAGTGTGTTTTGAA
>JBILVD010000028.1:0-13527 GCA_044370655.1 Candidatus Deianiraeaceae bacterium
GCAGAACTTCAAGATATTCAAAAAGCATTAGAATGATAGAACTATCAGTAAAAATGCTATTTAATAAAAAGAAATTGTTTGAGATTTATGAAATATGATTAGGTGTAAAGTCTACTCTTACTTGCCTTACAAAATAAAACTTGACAAACATTTGAAAAAGATTAATAAGATTTTATATATTTAAAGGATTTCAAAAAACAATGATTGGAGATGAATCTTTGGCTGATTTTATAATAAATATATCACGCCACGAAGTCAGTTGCTTTGTTTCTGAAAAGGAGGTTTTTACTTCTCGTTTAGTAAAGTATTTTGATGGAGAAAACCTAGTTGGCATTATTGCAGAAGCAGTTAGAGATGTTATATTTAAAGCGGAAGCTGTTGTTTTGCGTCATTTAGAAAAAGGTATTATACTAACAGACTTCATTGAAATCAAGGCAAATAACATTAAAATTAAGCAATTTAATCAAAGTTTAGTGGGGAAGATAAAAGAGGATGTTGAGGCAAAATTTGGTAGAAAAGTTATATCACTTTTTTACTTAGGAGAGCAAGATAGTTACGATTTAATTCAAGTTTTAAGCACTTCAAAGGAAGATATGCAAATTATATCCGATGCAATAAACAAAACAGAAATTGAAATTTTAGAGGCAAGACCTACGATACAATTTGTGTCTCGTAAAGTTTTTTTAGACTATCAAAATCCTCATTTTACCTTAATAAAGTTTAATTTTGAATTTTGTGAAGTTGGTAGGATAAAAAATGGCACACTTGTGATGTATAATTTAATATCAGATTTTAGTATAAAAAATCTAACTACTTATTTGAGTGAAAAGTTTTCTTTAGAGCAAGAAGATATTTTGACAGTTTTAACTCATTATTCGTCTCATTCAAAATTTGAAAGAATGCAGAAGTATTATGAAAGGGAGGATACAGACTTTCACCTAAAAGAATTTATTGAAGAAACAAGAAATTTACTATCTCTTCATTTTGAAGTTAAAGCTAGCTTAGTTTCCTTAAAACAAGATATTATGAAAAATTTTAATTTAAAATCTGATGTATCATTTTATTTTTTTTATGATTATAAGTTAAAAGGTTTAAATTTGCATCAATTTTTAAATCAGCCAGAAGAAAACTTTGGCTTGGCAAACCTAGGCAAGTGGGTAAAATGTAAAGAAGGGAAGAAGTTGGCATTTTTTGGAGCTTTATCTAATCAAGTAAAAAAAATTTTTCATCTAACTTCTTGAAAAGTTAAAAAAATGTATTATTAAGAATTTATAGTTTTTATTTTATGTCATTCAAATTTGGTAATAGCGGAAGCAGTAATAAGGTTATAGTAACCCCAAAAATTGTTGTAATGGGGATTGGAGGAGCAGGTTGTAACGCAATTAATAATATGATACTTTCTGGGCTTAAGGGAGTTTACTTTATTGTTGCAAATACTGATGCACAATCTCTTACCACTTCATTATGTGAAAACAGAATACAACTAGGAGCTAACCTAACTAGCGGGCTTGGAGCTGGTTCTTCTCCTGAAATTGGTAAAAAGGCTGCGGAAGAGACAATGCATGAAATTGAGGATTATATAAAAGACGCAAATATGCTATTTCTAGCCTCTGGAATGGGAGGAGGAACAGGAACAGGTGCAACTCCTGTGATTGCAAAGCTTGCAAAAGAGCTTGGAATATTAACTGTTGGAGTTGTAACAAAACCTTTTCATTTTGAACAAAAGAGAAGGCTTGAACTTGCAGATGATGGGCTTGCAGAGCTTGATAGATACTGTGACACACTTATTGTTATTTCTAACCAAAAGCTTTTTGGCGTTGCAAACGAAGATACAACATTTGCAGATGCATTTAAAATGGCAGATAATGTTCTTGTTTCAGGTGTAAAATGCATTACAAATCTAATTACTAACCCAGGAATAGTGAACCTTGATTTTGCAGATGTAAAATCCGTTATGTCTTCACTTGGTAGAGCTATTATGGGGGAAGGGGAGGCAAGCGGTGAAAATAGAGCTGTAAGAGCGGCGGAAGAGGCGATTACAAATCCCCTTCTTGAGCATTCTTCAATTGTTGGTGCAAATAGTATATTAATTAACATCACGAGTGGGGCGGACATAACTCTATTTGAAGTTAACGACATAATGCAAAGAATAACAAACGAATTAGGCAATGGAGCGGTTTCAAAATTTGGCTCTGTGATAGACCAAACAATGGAAGGCATTGTAAGGGTTTCAATTGTTGCAACTGGCATAAAAACTGACATAAATTCAAAACCGATAGATTATGAAGCTTCTAAACAAAATTCAAAAAAAACAGAAGCAGAAATTAAAACTCAACAAAATGATTTTAGAAAAGAATACCCTCAAAACTTAAGAGCAACACAAAACGATAAGTCTTACAAAGAAGATAAGATAACCGACGACTTACCAAGCAACACAATTCGCTTTCCTTCAAATAAACCTTTAGAAAATGTTGAAGATGAAATTATTTTTGAAGATGCAGAAAATAGTAACTTAGGAGTTGATAGCGGAACATTCTTCATTCCTCCTGCCGCTAGAAGAGTTAGTCATATTAAAAATAATAAAGAAGTGAATTATAAGTCAAACAATAATGGTTTATTCTCAAAAATCTTCAACAAAAAAGACTAAAATGCCATTGGAAGATTTTGAAATCAAAAAAATAAAAGATGGAAAAATGGGGCACAGAGCTAGAGTTAGAGATAAATTCAATAGACAGGATATATCAAAATTCACAAATATAGACTTAATAGAAGCATTACTCTTTTTTTGCAACCCAAGGAGGGACGTCCGCCCTGAGGCAAAAACTTTAGACAAAATTTCTTGCGGTAGTATGTTAAAATTCTTATTTTTAAAAGAGGAAGATATAAAATCAAATGATATAAAATATATATGCGATAACCTAATTTTTTTAAATAAGATTATTCTTGAAATATCCGCACGCTTTTTTAAAGACAAGATTGAAGAATTTACTTTCAAGAACACTGATCAAGTTAAAGACTACCTAATTGCAAGAGCGGGGTTTTTGTCTAAGGAGGAATTAAGAGTTTTGTTTTTAAATTCAAAAAATAAATTGATTGATGATGATGTTGTTTCAAAAGGTACGATAAATGAAATTGCACTTTATGTTAGAGAAGTTGTTGTTCTTGCACTTAAAAAGACGGCAGTTTCTATTATTATATCACACAATCATCCATCTGGAGATGCTCTGCCTTCAAAAAACGACATCAAAGCAACATATGACTTAAAGCAAGCTCTAGGATCTGTTTCAATAGTTTTGCAAGACCATATAATAACAAGTGGTAATAATTATTTTTCATTTAAACAAGAGGGATTATTATGATTAACATTAAAGATAAATTAAAAGTAGTTGGGGTTATAATTTTTGCCATAATAATACTATCCTTAGGAGTTATGGGGGTTATTAATATTTTTGGAGGTGTTGGAGTTTCTACTCAAAAGTTGACTAAAAATTTGGACGGCTTAAATGGAGGTAAGTTTGAAATTGGGCGTGTTAAAATGAAATTTGGTATTCAATCTTCAATAAACACAAATAATGTTTTCGCTTTAAAGGAAAAAAGTTTTGAATTAAAAGCGAATGAAATTTCCCTTAAAAAGTCTATTTTTAGTAATAATATTTCTGGTCTTGAGGTAAAAAATTCCACGATTGTATTGTATATACAAGAAGATGGCACTTTTAAAGACGCCTTATTCCAATTAAAAAAAATCTTTACTGGTGAGGATACTAAAGAAAAACATATAAAAAATATATTCCTTGAAAATGTCACTTTGATTATAACTAAGCTTCAGTCTAACACAAAAACTATAATTAATAACTTTACGGGTAATGTAGAAAATGAAGATGATGAAATTGTAGTTAAAGGTGATTTTGATTTAGGATTAAATTCTTATAAAATAAAGGGATTTTTGAGGAATGAAAACCGTGATTTAGAGTTAAAGCTAGAAAGTGAAAACCTTATTTTTAAGACTATTATGGAAAATAACTCAGGGAAGACCTCATTTAGCATTAATAATATAACTAAATTTTTAAATGAAATAACGCCAGATACAATCAACTTCAATCTAGGAAGCTTTGATGGAATGAAAAACTCATTATATTTTGAAAGTGAAATAAAATACAACGATGTGAGAAAAAATCTTGAATTCTCAAATTCTAAACTTCAGCTTTTTGGTGGCAAGGAAGAGAATGTTTTAATAGAAAATTTAAGTAATGATAAATACAAAATTACTTTAGATATTGATGAATTAAACATTGTTAAAGGTGAGCAAAAAGAAAATGATTTTTTAATAAACGACTCTAAAACTCCCATGCTTCAATTTAGCAACTTCTTTCCTCAAATATTTATTAACTTGGAAGCTAAAGTAAAGACCATTAACTTACAAGACTTAAAAGAAACAAAAACAATAAATGATTTGAACACTTCCTTTAATTTAGGTTATGGAAAAATTGAAGCTTTGATGAGCTTTCAAATTGAAGATAGAATACACCTTAAGTCTGAAGCTATGGTGCAAAACTACGAAACTGCAAATAGAAAAGGGGTTTTGAATATTCAACTAGAAGGTAAGAAGATTGATTTAACGAATTTTAAAATAATGAAATTTGGGGAGTATAAAGGTGAAAAGGAGCAAGACTTCAAGCTAGATTTAAGTTTTATTATAGCTGGAGATAAAGGCATTGTTGAAATTATCTCCTTAAATTCAAATGAGATTAAATTAGAAAATTCAAGGCTGGAATTTGATTTATATTTAAAAGATAGAGACTATATACTAGATTTAAACTTTGACACTCTAGACACAAGTAAAATTAAATTAAATTTGCCTAGCGGTTTAACTCAAGCAAATTCAGACTTATTTAAAACCTTGTTTAACTATTTAAAATTTAAGGATTTTTCTTACATAAATCTCTATTGCAATAATTGCTTAATTGGGGAAGAAAGTTATACAACTGCAATAAAAACTAATATAACAAGAGGTAAAATTGAACTTGAAGAATTTTACTTAATAAACTCTAAAATTGAACTTGGAGTTACTGCTATATTAGACATAAGAAACCCTCAAAATAACACGGCAAATCTTGCTATTGAAGTTTTAAAATGGGAGGACTTTAAGTTTGAAAATTTTATTAATATAGACAAAATCTTTACCAACTTTCAAGATTTTAAATTTCCATCACTGGAAGACTTTAATGGGTCTCTTTCAATTTATGCACAGGGAATTAAGAATGAGTTTAATAATCTTAACTTTGTTGACTTAAAATGGAGGCTTTCTTCTGGGTTTTTAAAGCAAACTTCATCTAGAATGACTTTAAATCAAATTTCCCAAGAAGATTCTTTCATTTTAGATGCAAACTTAAAATATGCAGAGCCAAGCATTAACCTGAAAATGGTTTTGCCTTTGGTTGAATTGAGAGGAATTTTGACGCTTCTATTAAACAAAACAAAATTTGATGATATAAAAGGGGGAGTTGCAATTGCTGTAGGGCTTCAAACTAGAGGCTTTCTTTTAAAAGATTTAATTAACAATGCAAACGTTAGCTTTGAAGCAAAAGGTAGCAATATTGAAGTTAGAAAATTTGGCATAGATGAAATAGCAAAAACACTTACAAACGCTAACCTTAGTTTTAAAAAAATAACAAATTCTGAAATTCAACAAAAAATAAATGAAAAAGGCGTATTCGGACTAAGTGGAAAAATTAATTTTGCAAATAATGAATTCTATATTGAAAGTTTAGAGCTAAAATCTCCTCTTTCTTCTAGCTTATTTGTAGGCAAATTAATTCTACAGCCAGAAAAAAAGTTTGCACTACAACTGCTTGGAAAAACGGCAACAATAGGAGCGGATTTGAATAAAAAACTAAATGGAGTTATGCCAGTTTATTTAACCTGCGCTATTGCAAATAATGGAGATGAATTTGAGACAAAATTTGATTTCACTCAAGTAAATAAATATTCCGAGGCTAGAAGAGTGTTGTTTAAGTAGTTTGTTTAGCACTCCTACTCCCATCTTAAAGCTTCAATAGGTTTTGTTTTAACCGCTTTTAAAGCAGGAATAATGATTGCAATAAAGCATAGTGTAAGGCTTAGAAATATAACTTGAAGAATTACATTAATTTCAAGATGGGAAGGGATGTAAGATAAAAAATAATAAGCTCCATCAAAAATTTTGGTATTTAAAACCAACTCTAACCAATTTTTTATAGCTTCTAATTTTAAAACAAAAATTCCTCCAAGCATCACTCCCAAAAAAATTGCTGGAATTAAGGTAAAAATACCAACTTGAAAAAACGTAAAAATAACTTGCCTTTTGCTAAACCCCATCGTTTGAAGAACTGCTATCGTCTTGCTTTTTTGCATGACAAGAGAAGATAAGGAAGAAAAAATAATGAAGCTTGCAAGCAGTAGAAACATTGATAAAATAAAGAACATAACGGATTTTTGAAGTGCTATAGCGTTGATAAATCCTCTATTTTCATTTTGCCAGTCTGTCATTCTTATATTTTGATTAAAACTAGAGGATATTTTTTGTTTTGTTAAATCTAAATTATTAGGGTTTGAAACGATGATTTCTAAATAATCTGCTCCATTTTTTCCAAAAAATTCTATTGCATCTTTTAAATTTAAGAATGCAAAAGAATTGTCATAAAAGTGCATTCCTACATCAAAAATTCCACTTACTTTAAAGGTTTTGTGAATTGGTATGCTTCCAAATGGAGTTTTTCTAAATTGCGGTGAAATAATGTTGACATTATCTCCCACTGAGAGCCCTAAATTAAAGGCAAGCTCTTTACCTAGAACAATTCCGCCTTTAAAACTTCCAATTAGCCCGCTTTTTAGCAATTCCCGAGAGTAGAAACCTTCTTCCTCCATAGCATTTATAATTACTCCTTGCATTCTTTTTCCTGAAGTATCAGAAGCAATAACCTCCCCCGAAAGCCCACCAGAAGCATTAACAATGCCCTCCTTTGGAAGCTTGAGCTTTTTTGAGCTATAGTCCTCAAATTGCTCTATTTTGTAATTACTATCAAGAAAATAGACTTTTATGTGAGGTCTCAAACCTAAAATATTTTTTTGAAACTCCTGTTTAAACCCCTCCATGACGGATATTGTAGAAATTAAGGCGAAGACGCTTATAAAAATTCCAAAAAATGATGTTAAAAATGAAAGAGATGGTAATGAGGGGTATTTTTTACTTTTTATAAATTTTACTGCAATAAAAGAAGAAGCAAGCATATTTTTAATTGACTTATAAATTTTTCTATTTATTAAGGTTAGTAATATAATTTTGCAAGTTTTATGTTTAAAATTTTAACCATTTTGCTTGTTGCATTTAATTTAAGTTTTGCACAAGGTATTTTTAAAAGATTTGATATTGTTGAAATAAACTCTGAATTTCAAGATGATAAAAATAAACGAAGAAATGTCAAATATGGCGTTGTAATTTCTGGGGAGGTTTATAACGGAGCAAGTAAGTATGTTGTAGTTGTTCCAATGACGCAAAAAAAGAAAGACTACAAAGGTGCATTTGTCTACAATGTTAAGCATCTCACTAGAGAATATCATATTTTTATAGATAAGCCTAGAAATGTTGAAAAATCTCGTATTTCAAAGTCAAGTATATCTCTAAAAGAGAGTGAAAAAAATGATATTTCAAAGAAGTTTAACGATGTTTTAAATTAATGCTTAAGACAATTTTTTACATCCTTGCCTTTGCGAGTGTTTTTGCGTTTGGTAATTTAAATGCAAAAAAATTAGATGATGTTTTTGAGGAAGTTATCAAGCTAAAACAATCTTCAAATTCAGAAACTTGTCAATTTTTTGATGGTGATGGTATTAAAAAACTTGGCATTTCTTCTAAAAATGCTCGCTTGCAAATTACGAATAAAATTTCTGGTAAATCGGAGTATATAAATTTTGAAGTTGGAACAGTTCAAAATTACGATACATTAAAAATAAGACCTTTAAAATGTTGCATGGTTGAAGAGCGAGAAAGCTACTCTTTTTTAGCAATTCAAAATTCTAAAATTAAAAAGGAAGTTTTTAGAGGATGGATGCTCTCTCACGCTTCTTCAATCAACCCATTTGAAGATGCTAAATTTGATATAATACTTGTGAAATGTTTTTAAATTTGTATGTCTATTAAAAAGTTTGAAGAAAAATTTTTAGAGAGTGGGTTAACATTTACCACTCAAAGGCGTGTGATTGCGGAAGTGCTAATAAATGCAGAAAACCACCCTGATATTGACGAGATTTTTTTTAAAGCAAGAGAGATGGATAAAACAACAAGCATTGCAACTGTGTATAGGACTATCAATTTATTCACAGATTTAGGGCTAACAGTGAAAAGAGATTTTAAAGATAGCAAGAGTAGATATGAATTGAGTTTGGGAGGAGACCATAACCACATCATCATTGAAGGTGGGGATATAGTTGAATTTAGAAGCAAAGAATTAGAAAGCATAATAAAACAAATCACTAATGAGAGAAACCTTGAATTGAAAGACTATGTAATTGAAATTTATTGTAAAAACAAATGACGGAAGCAAAAAAACTTTGGCTGATTATTGGAGTGCAATTTTTGCTTATATACTTGCTTTCAATTAGTAGCATAACTCTTTCAAATGACATGATAGAAAACCTTCTTTGGGGCAGAAGTATGGATTTTTCTAGTGATAAACATCCACCATTTTTTGGTTGGGTTAGCTATCTCTCTGTTAAACTTGGGGGAGGAAGTTTTATGTTTTATAAGGCGCTAACTCCGCTACATCAGGCTTTACTTTTTTTCTTTGTCTTCTTACTCTCAAGAGAGATTTTGAGAGATGAAAAAAAAGCACTTCTCTCTGTAGTTTTTTGTTCTGGGATTTTAGTTCATCTTTTTTATACTAAATTTAACGCAAATAGTGCAAATTTTGGTCTTTTTAGTTCTATTTATTACTTTTTTTATTTAGCAGTTGCAAGAAGTAAGCATTGGCTCTTTATTATTGTAGGTTTTTTATGTGGAATTGCAATACTGATTAAATATTCTGCCGTTATTTTAATTGGATGTTTATGGCTTACAATCTTTATCACAAAAGAGGGTAGAGCTTTGTTTAAATCTCCATTTTTATACTTGGGAATTTTGGTGTTTTTAGCAACTTTAACGCCTTATATCATAAGTATAATAAGGGCAGAAAACTATGGTGCGTTTGCATATTTAAATCAAAACTCAACAAGTATGAAAATGCGTTGGTATGAAGTTCCACGTCTTGTAGTTATGACTTTTGTTTTTTGCATTCCATTTTTAATAGCATTTTTTAAAGTGAAAGAAGCAAGAGCCCCCCGCATTTTTGGTTTTGATGTAGCCTTTCTTTTAATTAACTCATTTCTTCCATTTTTGGCAACAATTTTTTATATAATAATTGCAAATTCTCAAGTTGGAGTTTTTTGGCTTTCCATGTTTTTTAGCTTGTTTCCAATTTCTGCATTATATTTTTTTAAAGTTAAAGAAAATGCTTTAAAAACTAGTGCAAAAATTATTTTGCCTTTGATGTTTATAATTTATATTTTTCATCTTTTACCACAACTATTTGCCTCTGAGAGAGATGTTCAAAAAATTGGAGATTTTGTAAAAGAAGTAGCAGGCGAAAGCGATTATTTTATTTGCAATGATGAGAGAAACATTTGTGGAACTGCAATAATTTTTGGCACAGATTATGCAAATATAAAAATGACGGTATCTAGCTTTATAAACCCATTTCAAGAGGTAAATCAATCTTTAAATAAACCAAAAAAAGTTATTATTATTGGAGATGATGAAATGACAAACTTGCCAAATTATAAACTTGAAAAGCAAGAGAGAGATTTCCCAAACTATTTTAAATTCAAATTTATGGAAAGCAAGCTTAAGAGAAAATCTGTTAAAATAACTCTAACAGTTGCAAGTTTAAAGGAAGGTGATTGAATTTTTTAGAATAGATATGTAGTTTTTGTAAAATAAGGTAAAATCTTTGTTAATTATAAAACAAAAGCAAAATGAAGCTAAGAATAGAGAAGCTCTGCTTCATAAACCTCGGAACAGAGTCTGTTTTAACAAATTCATAAAATAATACAAAAACGGGCTTAATGAAAGAAGCGGTTTAACATCTTGCTTATAAAATAATACTAGTATTATGTATATCGCAACAGCTATCATTGCAATAGCTATTATAACAAAAATAAACCAAGACTTCGTCCCCTCTCTCAACATACTCCTTTCTTTGGCTTGCAAAACATATTTATTGTAAGCTTTTATTTGTTTAGTTGGGTGGTTTTTAGTATCAATAATACTACCATCTTCTATTTTAAAATTTTTCATAAAATTTACGAGAAATTTTATCTTAAAAAAGCAAATATTATGCAATTAAGTGCAAGCTATACATTCTTCCCCATCGTTTGGATTAGTTTGTGCTTTACTGAAATTTGAAACCGTATCCGCTCTTTGAACAGATGTAGAACGGCAATAATAAAGCGTCTTTACTCCCTTCCTCCAAGCTTCAAAATGAGAAATATGAAGCTCCTTCTTTCCTATATTTCCATGAAAGAATAGGTTAAAAGACTGTGCTTGACAGATGTAAGGAGTTCTATCCACGCAATGCTCAACAAGCCACATTTGGTTGATTTCAAAAGCGGTTTTGAAAACGAGTTTCTCTTCTTCCGTTAAAAAAGATAGATGTTGCACGCTTCCGCCTGTTATTGTAATGGAAGACCAAACATCGGGAGTATCTTTACCTTTTGAAGCTAAAAGTTTAGCTAGGTATTTATTTTTAACGACGAAACTTCCTGAAAGTGTTTTCTGCGTGAAGGCGTTTGCAACATATGGCTCAATTCCTGGGCTTGAATTTCCTGCAATTATGGAAATTGATGCGGTTGGAGCGATTGCAAGTTTTGTTGAAAATCTCTCCATTAAACCTGCATCTTTTGCGTCTGGGCAGGCTCCCTTTTCGCTTGCTAACTGGTTTGAAGCTTTGTCAACCTCGTCTTTAATGTGCTTGAAAATGCGTTTATTCCAAGACTTAGCCATAACTCCTTCAATTGGCACCATCTTGCTTTGCAAAAAAGAGTGAAAGCCCATAACTCCAAGCCCTATACTCCTTTCTCGCATTGCACTATAAATGGCATTTTTCATCTCTGGTGGAGCTTTTTTTATAAAATCTTCTAATACATTATCTAAAAAGCGTGTTACATCTGGTATAAAATTTTTATCCCCTTCCCATTCATCATAATATTCAAGGTTTAAAGAGGAAAGACAGCAAACAGAAACTCTTGTTTTGCCTAGATGATCCTTCCCTGTCGGTAGTGTTATTTCTGAGCATAAATTAGATGCTTTTATTTTTAAATCCAATTTTTTTTGCACTTCAGACCTACCATTATTCACAGTGTCAGTGAAAAATATGTAGGGTTCTCCTGTTTCAACTCTTGCAGTTAAAAGCCTTATCCATAAATCTCTTGCTGAAACAGTGGAAATTACTTTGCCAGTTGCGGGGCTTTTTAAATCCCACTTTTCTCCGTTCTCCACCGCTTTCATAAAGGCGTCTGGAATGGTAACTCCGTGATGTATGTTTAAACATTTTCTGTTTAAGTCCCCCCCTGTTGGTCTTCTTATATCAATAAACTCTTCAATTTCAGGGTGGGATATATCAAGGTAGACCGCCGCACTTCCACGCCTTAGCGAGCCTTGAGAAATTGCAAGAGTAAGGCTGTCTATAACTTTAATAAATGGCATAATACCAGATGTAAAGCCTTTTCCTGATATAGGTTCGTTTATAGAACGGACGGCGGATATGTTTGTTCCTATCCCTCCTCCATTTGACGCAAGCCATACATTTTCGTTCCAAATTCCAGCAATTGATTGAAGGCTATCTTCCATTTCATTTAAAAAGCAAGATATTGGCAAGCCTCTGTTTGTGCCTCCATTTGCAAGCACTGGAGTTGCGGGCATAAACCACATTTTTGAGATGTAGTCGTATAACCTTTGAGCGTGTTCTTCGTTGTCAGAATAATACTTGGCAACTCTTGAGAATAAATCTTGAAAGGTTTCTCCTGCAAGTAAGTATCTATCAGAGAGTATAGCTTTTCCAAAATCTGTCAATAATCCGTCTCTTAACTTATCAATCATCATAAAACATTAGAATAAATATTTATTTTTATAGGGCATTTGTTTTTTGTTGCTCTAGTTCCTTTAAAAAATCTTCCGTTCCTTTATGAAATTTGAGACCTGTATTAGTTTTGAAAAAACTTTTCATGTCCCTTCCAACAAAGGATGAATTTGAGTTTTGAAGTGCTTCCATATTAGAAAATATACTTTGTAAAATATCTTGAATTAACTTAGGAGAAACATCTTCGCTTGCAAATAAAACTGCCTCCATTGCAACAGTTTTTATTACGTCTTTTTGGTTTGGGTATGTATTTGCTGGAATTAAAAACTCGGCAAAATTTGTATATTTTTTTGTAAAAGATTTAATGAAGTCTTGTTCAATGCCAATTAGTCTTGCATTACATCTTTTTAATACCTCAAAAACAAAATTGTTTGGATTTGCCCCAACCAAAAATGCAATATCAATGCTTTTTGCATCTCCTAAACTTTTGCAAATTAGAGATGTAATCTCGTATCTACTTGACTCATCTAGTGATGTCTTCTCCCATCCTTTTTCTTTCATTAAAAGTCTCGCTGTGCTGTTTTCCCCTGAATTACTAGCTCCTATGTTAATTCTCTCTTGTAGTAATACATCATTGAATGTTTGTGCATCAGAACCTTGAGAGGCTAAAATAAAAACTGGCTCCAAATAAAGAGTTGCAACTATGCGGAGTTTTTCTCTTTCTGGGTGGGAGGATAAGGTGTCAATTTGTGCGATTGAAATTGACGTTTTATCTATGAGAGCAATTTCTATATTTTCTATACTTCCTGCCGTTGTGCGATTTATACACTTTATTTTGCTATCAGCATTATTTGAATTTATGAGATTACAAAATGTATTTCCAATTTTATAATAATTGCCTGACTTTGAGCCACTCCCTATAGTTAAAATTGTAGAAGGAAGCTGTGCAGAAACATTAAAGCAAAGCATAAAACTCACAACCAACAAAGTTTTGTAAAGTGAAAATCTAAGTTCCATTTCTTCTTATATAAAAGTTGATAGAATAAATAAACATATTTCACAAGATTAGTCAATAATAAATTTTTTTTTATTTTGCAAAAAGGTCTTGAAATTTAAAAATGGCTTTGAATTAAGAATATTTGCCATTTAATTCTAATTAAACATTGATAACACAAGGCAAAACTAAATTTACATTGTGTTATCTTATAGCTGAAGGTGGATTATGAAAAAGGTTTTTCTTCAGTGATTTCAGGACTGATCTTTGTGATTTATCCTCCGAATTCTGACTTGTATTTTGATTCGCTTGATTTATTCTTGAAATATTATCTTCATTAAATTTAATTTCATCAATCAAATCAAATGGAATTGGGCTGGTTATTTT
>JBILVD010000030.1:0-13441 GCA_044370655.1 Candidatus Deianiraeaceae bacterium
AAAAGAAGAACTTTTGTGTATGCAAAATCTCTTAAAACTATAGAAATGGCTATGAATTTCTTTTTACATAGAAAACAATATGATACTATAAGAATTTAGATGTCAAGTCCGGTTTTTTGTTTTTATTTAAAAAAATCCTTGCAAAATAAAAAATATTAGTAAAGAGTAATTTAATTAGATTTTTTTACTATGTCTATTCTTATAAATAAAGATACAAAGGTTATTTGTCAAGGTTTTACAGGGGCTCAAGGCACTTTTCACTCCGAGCAAGCAATTGCCTACGGAACTAAAATGGTGGGAGGAGTAACCCCTGGAAAAGGAGGTTCATATCACCTAAATTTGCCAGTTTTTAACTCCGTTAGGGAGGCTAGAAAAGAGACAAAATGCGACGCTTCGGTAATTTACGTTCCACCTGCATTCGCAGCAGACTCAATAATGGAGGCAATTGAAGCAGAAATTCCTCTAGTTGTGTGCATTACGGAGGGAATTCCCGTGCTTGATATGATGCGGGTTAAGTCTATGCTTGCTTCTTCTAAAACAAGGCTTGTGGGTCCAAACTGCCCAGGAGTTATTACTCCCGAAGAATGTAAAATTGGCATAATGCCTGGACATATTCACAGAAAAGGTAGTGTTGGTATTGTTTCTAAATCAGGAACTTTAACATATGAGGCGGTTCATCAAACAACTACAATTGGCATGGGGCAGTCTACTTGCGTTGGTATAGGTGGAGACCCTATCAACGGCACAAACTTCATTGACGTTCTTGAAATGTTTTTAAATGACCCTGCGACAGAATCCATAATTATGATAGGAGAGATTGGGGGAGATGCGGAAATGAAAGCGGCAGATTTCATTAAAAATCATAAAATTAAAAAACCAATTGTTGGTTTTATTGCTGGAGTTACTGCTCCTGCTGGTAAAAGAATGGGGCATGCGGGAGCTATTGTTTCTGGTGCTGATGATAGCGCGGAAGCAAAAATAAAGGCTATGGAAAAAGCTGGAATAATTGTTGCTCCAACTCCAGCTTCAATGGGTAAAACTTTAGCAGAAGTTCTAAAAAAGTTAGGTGGTTTTTCTTAAGAGGTATTAAGATAAAGTTTTAACTTTCTTATACCTTTCCAAACATATTTTTCTTTGCACTTCATGGTCAACAATAGGGAAGGAAGCTTTTTTAAGCCATTTTTTAACATAAACTCTTTGTGGGTCAAACTTTTCTTGTTGAAGTTTTGGATTGAAAACTCTAAAATATGGTGATGCATCGTATCCGCTACCAAAAACCCATTGCCATGAAAAAGGATTAACGGCGGGGCAAGCATCAAAAAGGCAATTCCAAAACCATTCTTCACCTTTTCTCCAATTTGTCAGCAAATCTTTTATAAGAAAAGAGGCAGAAATCATTCTTGCACGATTATGCATAAAGCCAGTCTCCCATAATTCATTCATTGAGGCGTCTATAATTTCTTCTCCTGTTTCGCCTTTTTGCCACTTCTTTAATATGTTCTCATTATCATCCCATTCAAATGCTTGATATTCTGGTTTTAACTCTTTACGCCACAAATCTTGATTGTAAAATAAAGTATGGAATGCGAATTCCCTCCATCCAAGTTCGGATGTAAAAATAGTAGATTTTTCATAACCTTTCCAAAAAAGTATTCGGGGCGAGAGGACGCCAAAGCGTATGTATGGAGAGAAATAACTTACGCCATCTTCGTGCAAATTGTTTCTTTTTTCCGCATAAAGATGGGATTTTTTATCAAAAAAGTTATTCACTTTTTGTGAAATTTCTTGATAGCTAAAACTCCAATGTGAAAGGCATTTTTGCCACCAATTTATTTTTGGTAATAAATTCAATTCTGCTAATTTTAGGCTTGAAATTTTGATAAAATCTAATTCTTTTGGTGCGGGAAGGGGCTTTGAAATGGTGTCAATTTTAGACAGACACTCTTTCCAAAATGGTGTAAAAACTTTGATTTGCCTAACTTCGCTAGGTTCAAAAATTAATTTTGCTTTGAAGCTTTGATGTGAAAAATGCTTTGCTATCTTCTCCTCTGCGTCTATTTGTGTTTTTACATATGAGCGGTTGAAGAATATCTTTTTAAAGCCAACTTCCTGCTGAATTTGGGATAGAACTTCAATTACGTCTCCTTTTTTTATGGTTAAATTGTGATTTAGCTCTAGATTGAAGGATTTTAGTATATTATGAAGAAAGACTTTGCTTGCCTCCCCAAGCTCTCTACCTAAATAGTTTGCATTGTATATAAAAAGGGGTAAAATTTGATATCCTTGAGAAACAGCATAGAAGAGAGCGGGGTTATCTTCTAGTCTGAGGTCATCTGAGAATAAAACAACTGCTACCTCTTTCATGCAAAACCTCTTGCTTTCATTATTGCATTTGAGATGACATATTCATCTAGAGATGTGAGTTTATAATCTTCAATTATCTCGTCAACTGACAAATCTGATAAAGTTGATTTGTCTTCAATTCCAACCATAACAAATTGCAATGCGGTTTTTATATCAAGACCTATTTCTTTTGAAAGTTTCTCTGCTTTTTGCTCTTGTTGGTTGCGTTTTTGCTCCTCTAGTTTGGCTTTTTCTTCACAAACAAAGGAGGCTCTTTCTATTATGCTTTCTGCTACTTCTTCGTCAAAACCTTCAATATTTGCGATTTCCTCAATTGAGGATTTAGCGATTTTTTCAACACTATCAAGCTTTTCAATTACAAGTAATTGGGCTACCATTTCGTCTATGTTTAAGTCGGAAACGAGTGTGTTTGCTTTGTTTGAAATTTCATCAAATTTCTTTTGCGAGCTTTCCTCTTGTGTGATAAAGTGTATAGACCAACCAATAAGTTTAGTTAAAAGCCTAACATTCTGCCCTCTTCTACCTATTGCAAAGCTTATTCCTTTCTCGTTCATCACAACATCAAGATTTTTATTTTCGTAGTCAACCATAATGTTGACAACCTTCATCAATTCAGCCTCTTTTGCGGTGAATTCTAGTGCTTCTTCTCCGTCTTTTTTGCCAAGAGTTTTTTTATAATGTTCTACTCTTCTTTGGTCTTCAATATTTTTGTTTAGAGCGTTCATTAGGAAAATTGCGGGGTCCTCATTCCATTCTATGATATCTATTCTTTCCCCGCATAAATCTTTGGATATTCTTCTAATTTGCCTGCCGTAAGTTGATATAAAAATGAGGTCTGATTTTATTGTTGGGTCTTTTGAAAAAACGGCAACTTTAGACTTAGAGCCTGCGTCTCTTGATATTGCTTTTACTTGGATTGTCTCGTCCATAATTTCAGGAATTGCCTGCTTTAAAAGCTCGTATAGGAATTCCTCCGAAGTTCTGGTTAAAAGGGCTTGCGGTTTAGCGTCGCTTCTTTCAACCTCGTAAACAAGGGCTTCTAGCCTATCTCCAGGGCGAACTTTCTCAAATTCTGTTGGTAGCATTTGATTTTTTGCGAGAAATGCTTCGTATTTATCAATCACTACAAGCAAACCACCAAAGTAGACTTTTTTTACAACTCCGCTAATGATAAAGCCTTTTAGTTTTTGGAAGTGGCTAAATTCGGACTCTTTCTCACGCTTTACCATTTCTTTGTTAATGAGAAAGCCGATGTTTCTTATAATATTGGAGCTAAAACCTGAAACTGGCAAATGGGCTAGTAATTCTTCTCCTATTTTAGCGTTCTCATCTAAAAGTTTGCCTTCTTGTAAGGTAATTTCTTTGTATATATTGAAGACATTTTCAACAACTTTTACTTTTTTAAAAGCAGAAACTGCTCCGTTGTTTTTTATTTTAACAGAGACGTCATACAAACCTTTAAAGTATTCAAATAAAGCGGTTTCAAGAGCACTCTCTACTGCTTTATTTATTACATCCTTTTTTAGACCCTTCTCAATTGCAACTGCTTCAAGCACTGCTAAAAACTCAGGATTTTCTTTATCAAAAATGAAGTTAGACACGGCAACGATTTAATTATTTATTCAGCGTTTGAATTCACTTGTTTTTCTTTTTGAGTGATAATTTTTTTATCACCATATGTGCCATCAAGTGCGATATGACCTGGCAAGGAAGCAAAGCCGTTTTTGTTAATAATCACGTTAATTGGCTTGTGATTGTGGTGAGAACGCCTCATATTCCTCTTAGATTTTGATGTTTTTTTCTTCGGTACAGCCATAAAATTACAATTCCATAAAATATAATAATAATCTATTTTGCAATAAAAAATTAATTTTGCAAGTGTTTTTTCATTTTTTTTAATTTTTTTTTCTTAAATGCTTTTTTGGTGTGCTTTTTGGAGAAATTTTTGGGTGTATTTTTAGAGAAGTTTTTGGAGATATTTTTTAAAAAATAATTGATTTTTATTTTTTTAGCTTTAAGATAATTGAGATTTTTTATTTTATAATATGCTACCAAAGTGGAATTTAAGCACACTTTTTGCAAATGATGATGATGTTTTTAAGTCTCTTGAATTTGTGAAATTTAAAATCAATACTTTTACTACAAATTTCGCTGGAAGGTTGATGAATGTGAATGCAAGCGAGGTTTTTTCTGCAATAAAGGAGTATGAAGTTATATCGGAAGATTTAGGAAAAGCAGGGAGTTATGCCTATCTTCGCTATGCTGTTGATATGAAAAACGAAGATACGTTAATGTTTTATCAGTCTGTATTTGAGAAAATCTCGGATTTGTCTGCAAAAATAAGCTTTTTTAACCTTGAATTAAACACTTTAAAAGAGGAGGTAATAACCTCAAAAGAACTTGACTTTTATCGCCCATTTCTCAAGAAAAATCGTATTTTTAAGGAGTATGAACTTTCTCGTGAACTTGAGGAAATGTTAATTCGCAAATCTATCACATCAAACGATGCTTGGGTTAGGCTTTATGATGAGACTTTAACTGGATTGAAATTTAATTTTAAAGGTAAGGACTTTAATTTGACTAAAATTTTAGATAAAATGTCTTCAAAAAGTGCTGAAGAAAGAGAGATTGCCGCTAAGGAACTTGGTAGAGTTTTGAAGGAAAACATCAAAACTATAACCTTTATCTTGAACATGATAATGAAAGATAAGCAAATTGAGGACGATTATCGTGGTTTTAAAAGACCTATAGACCCTCGCAATTTGTCAAATTTTATTGAGGCAGATGTGGTGCAGAATTTGGTAGAAACGGTTAGGCGAAATTATCCTGTGCTTTCTCACAAATACTACAAGTTAAAAGCGAAGATTTTTGGGAAGGAGAAGTTGAAATATTGGGATAGAAACGCCCCTCTTCCTTTTGTGGATGAGAAGTATTTTACTTTTGAAGAAGCCAGGGAAATTACATTAAAAAGTTATGCGGAGTTTAGCCCAAAAATGGCGGAAATTGGAGAAAAATTCTTCTCTAATAACTGGATAGATGCTGACGTCCATGAAGGGAAGGATAGTGGTGCGTTTTCTCACTCTACGGTGCCCTCTTCAAACCCCTTTATAATGCTGAATTTTCTTGGCAAAACGAGAGATGTTGCAACTATGGCACACGAGCTCGGGCATGGAGTTCATCAGTTTTTATCTCGCAAGCAGGGGGCGTTGATGGCGGGAACTCCCCTGACTTTAGCGGAAACGGCGTCTGTTTTTGGTGAAATGCTTGTGTTTCAAAAATTGCTTCAATCGGCAAAAACAAAAGAGGAAAAGCTAGCGATTTTAGGGGGAAAAATAGAGGATATGCTAAACACTGTTGTCCGTCAAATTGCTTTTTGTGAATTTGAGATATCTCTTCATGATGCTCGCAAAAATGGGGAGCTTTCTAGTGATTTTATCTCTCAAAAGTGGTTTGAAGTGCAAAAAAATTCTCTTGGAGATGGGCTTGAATTTGAAGATGAATACGGCTTGTTTTGGGGGTATATATCGCATTTTTTTCATGCCCCGTTTTATGTTTATGCATATGCATTTGGGGATTGTTTGGTAAATAGCCTATATTCTCTTTATAAATCGCAAAAAGTTGAGAATTTTGAAGAGAAATATCTTGAAATGCTTGAAAAAGGAGGGAGGGAGCATCACGCAGATTTGCTAAAACCTTTTGGCATTAATTTATGTCAAGGTGAATTTTGGCAGGGAGGAATTGAGGTTTTAAAGGGGTATATCGATGATTTTGAGGAACTACTGAAATCTTAAAAACTATGAAGGAGAAGCTCGCAAAATTTTCTAAACCTAGTGAGGATTATTTAAGATTGATGAACGACCTGGAGCTTTCTCTTGCAAAAATTAACTCGTACTCTGGGATTTTTAAGTCTTTAAAAACTAGCTCTAAGGGGTTTTATATACATGGCTCCACTGGTTCTGGCAAAACAACGCTTATGAATGCCTTTTTTAGCGCTTTAAATGTTGCAAAAATTAATATACATTTTCACGACTATTTTATTGATATTTCAAGGCTTTTAACTAAGTATTCAATGGAAAAATTGATAAAAAAGCTTTCACAGAAGTTGAAGGTTCTCTGTTTTGATGAGTTTTTTATAGAGAGTATATCTGATGCAAGGCTTTTGAAAGATTTATTTGAAGGGTTGATAAAAAATGGGGTGATTATCATGTTAACGTCTAACTTTGAGCCGGAAAAGCTCTATGAAGGGGGTTTTAACAGGGAGGCAGTTTTTCCTAATTTTTCAAACTTTTTAAGGGCAAATTTGCAGGTTTTCAACCTATCTCATACTTTTGATTTTAGAAAAATGAATGCAACAAAACTAAGAAATAGCATTGTAATTGCTTCCTTACCGCAAAATTTTATTGAGACGGAGTTTGAATTTAGGGGGCATAAAATTAAATGCAAGAGCGTGCAAAACGAGGTTATTTTTGACTATCATGACCTGTTTGGCAAACCGCAAAGTGTGGTGCAGTTTATTGATATTTGCAGGAATTTTGATAAGATATATATAGCAAATTTCAAGCCTTTTACGATGGATAGGGAGGACGAATTGATAAGATTTAGAAACTTTATTGATGTTGCTTACATGAGACATAACGCCTTGTATTTGCAGGGAGAATTTAATGAAAGTGAGGTTTTTACTAAGGAAATGCTAGAAAATATCAAAATAAAAAGAACATATAGCAGGTTGTGCGAGATGTCTTCCTTGGAATTTTTGAGTGAAGAAAATCTACTTAAAAGAAAGTGGCAAGCGGATGCACGAATTCTTTTAAGTAATTTGTAGCTTTTTTCTGTTTAGTCTCTCTCTACAAATAAAACTTGGCAGTTTGCATTTTTAGCGAGTGTTTTTATCTCCTCGTTGGAAAGCGTCTTTTCTTCTACCAAAACAAGCTTGATTTGTTTTTTTCCCATCATTTCAAATTCTGACCTCACAAAATCTACTTTAGGAGAGGACTTGAAAGCGGAGATTATCTTCTCTTCTTTGCAGTTTTTGTCAACTTCTACCTCTATTTTTTGGTACATACCATTGAAACCAAAGGCAGAGAAGCCTGCCACGCTTACGAGTGTGAAGAGCATTTTTTTCATATTTTAAAAAAAAGTTTCACGATTTTTTAATATCTCAAAGGATTTTGTTTGTCAAGTTTTTTGTTTTTTTTGGTTAGGTTAGATTTTAAGATTTTTTGAAAAAGAGAAAGCTTGTTTTGGAGCCACTCTTCCTTTCGTAGATAAGATTTTCAAAGAGACTTTTTTTGTGCATTTGCTCTTTTAATTCTTCTATATCGCTTTTAAAATTGATTGTTTCAAGCACTATCATTCCGTTATCGTTTAAGTTTTCTATCAGTAAATTCTTGACTGTTTGCACGATTTTGCCTTTGCCGTCTGTGTAGGGAGGGTCTAGAAATATTAGGTCAAATTTATGTTTGATTTTTTCGTTTTTTGGTAAGAATGCAAAAATAAAGTCTGCCGAAACACCGAGTTTTGCGGAATTTAACTTGAGTTGACGCAGGTTTTCCTCATTTGCTTCAACAAAGGTTATATGGCTTGCCCCACGTGAAAAAAACTCAAAGCCAACTGTGCCAGTTCCAGCGAAGCCGTCCATAATGGACTTCCCTTCAAATTCCATCTTTACAACCGAATTGTTGTTTAGCAGATTAAAAAGCACTTGCTTGGAGTAAGAAGTTGTTGGTCTTAGGGTTTTGTCTTGCTTTTGTTTGCTTGAAGTTTGCACAACTAAGCCTTTCAATGAGCCTGAAATTATTTGCATAAAAAATCTTTTTTTTTGTCTTAAAGTATTTTTTTTGATTTTGCAAGCTTATTTTAGGAGTTTATTTCAGCATTGACAACTAACAAATATATAGAATTCAGTTTATTAAGTAGCAAGCTTACACTTGCCATTTAACAAGCATCTTGCTTTATCTATTTGTTTTTAGCAGTACCATAGAGAAAATAGAAGAATTATTTGACTGTTGCTCTTATAATTGTAATTAATGTAACAACATCCACACTGTAATGAACACAGAAAACAGCAAATAGAAATTAAGAAAATAAAACCTGCTTGACTTTTGAAATATAGTCATTTATATAACTATATACAAGACTATTACTTGCCATATGATAACCGTTAATATTAACACACTAAAAGCTAAATTATCAGAGTATCTAAACATTGCTAGAGAAAAACAAGAAATTATAACTATCGTTAACAGAAACATTCCCATTGCAGAGATAAAGTTTATAGAAAATAATGCTAACACTAAAAGAGAATTCGGTTTATACAAAGAAAAAGTTAAATTCAATAAAAACTTCAGCAAACCTAATAAAGAAATAGAGGAGATGTTTTATAAATCAATATGAAATATTTACTTGATACTTGTGCTTTTATTTGGATGATAACCTCAGATGAAGAAAAGCTTTCTAAAAGAGCCAAGGAAATCTTTATAAATTTAGAAAATGAGCTTTATGTTAGCATTATTTCAAGATTTGAAATTTCCATAAAAAGAAACATATGTAAGTTAGTTGAGCTTGAAAAAGAAACAGAATACTATTTTGAAAACATAAGGAAACTGCAAGGAATTAGAATGCTTCCACTTCAAGGAGAAGATATTGATATTATGGAAAAACTTCCACTATTACATAAAGACCCTTTTGATAGAATAATAATTTCTAAAGCCATAAACAACGGCTTAACAATTATCTCAAATGATGATATTTTTAAGCAATATCCAGTTAAAACAATATGGTGAACTTAAAAAATACATTTAAATTACAACATCATGCCCAGCATTATTAAACGCAAAAAAATAAAACCTGCTTGACAAATAAAATGTATGGTGTTATTATATGGTATAGAGCAACATATATGTTTAAATATGAATTCTGCTAAACCAAAAATGACATTCTACTTAAGTGAAAAAGCAACCGAATTTTTAAAGAAACACAGAAATAAAACTGCCGTGATAAACAAAGCAATTGAAGATTTAGCCTTAAAAGAAACAAAGGAGGTTTTTATGAATAGATTAAATTCAATTAAACCCATAAAATCTAATAAGAAAGTTATTGATGTTTTAAGGCAAGCAAGGGATATAGAATAATCATTTATGAAAAAGGTAATAATTGATGCTAGTGTTTTTTTAAAACTTATAATTGATGAGGAAGATACAAAACTTGCACGCAAACTAATTAAGCAAATTCATGAAGAAGAGTATCAAATTATTCTTCCACGATTATTTGAATACGAAATTGCTAAAGCTGGTATTATTCTTGGTTTAAATGTGAGCTTTATCTTTGAGATATTAACAGATTTCTTAAATACAGGAGTGATTTTAAAAGATTTAGATTCAAAGCTACTTGAAACTGCAAGCAAAATTGTTGCAAAAGGAAGTGTAAAATCAGGATTTCCTAGCTTTTATCAGGCAATTTATCATTCCATTGCAATAAATGAAAAGGCTACTTTCATAACTGCGGATAAGAAGTATTTTACAAAAGCAGAAAGTTTTAAACATATTTTGCTTTTAAACGAAGGTTTGCTTAAGTAAATTTAATATTATGCTTGACATAATGTAATATTAGTATTACCTTATTATTAGTATTACATATTTTATTTATGATTTTTGCTAGTAAGTTAACATCTAAATTTCAAGCCAGCATTCCTAAAAAGATAAGAGCAAAACTAAACTTACAAGCAGGTGATATGATTGAATTTGAAGAAAAAGAAGATGCAGTAATTATTAAAAAATTGCAATCAGCAACAGATAAATCATTTTTAAAATTACAGGAAAAAAACTTACAAGAATGGAACAGTGATATTGACAACAATCAGTTTGATTATCTAAAAAACTTAGTAAAATGATTATGACTTATAAGCCTTTTGATATAGTAATAACCCCATTCCCTTTTGACGATATAAGCAAAATGAAGTATCGCCCAAGCCTTGTTATTTCAAGTGAAGAATATAATAAAAAAACAAATTCAGCTACATTTTTGATGATAACCTCTGCAAAACATTCAAAAGTTGATTTTGACTATCAAATTAAATATTATACAAATACTAATCTTCAAGACTCTTGCATTATAAGATTTAAAACTTTTACATTAGATGGCACAATAACAAAAAATATTATTGGCAGGCTTTCAAAAAAGGATACAAAAGAGGTAGAAAAAATATTAAAGATGATTTTTACACATTAACTACAACATTATGCCCCGCATTATTAAACATATGGTATTAAAAAGTTGGTATGATGAATATAAATGAGAATGAAAATTTATATTATTCTTAGAAATAGTATATCACAATAAATCAGGTGTTGTATTCGTATTGTGTTGTTGTTTTATTAATTTTTTACGACCAGTTATTTTAAGAATCAAGACAACCAAATTAGAAATTAATTTAAGTAATAAAGAGGCAAAAATAAATAACATATATGGTACTCGTATTATAAAAAATATTCAATCAATTGAGGTTGCAAGAAGTCTTTTTATTACATAAATTACACCTGAGACAGATATATAAAATATCCACCATTTAGATAACTCTTTACTATCTTTAATATTCCCTTTTCTTTGCATTGGTTGGATTTCTTCCACAGTCTCTACATTTATATATCTGCTTCCCTTCAAAATGGCATTCTTCACTATTCTTTCACTACCAAAAAACCTACATTTATTCACAAACAATTAAATCAGTTTAACTAACATAAACTGATATTTTGTTAATGCCTAGCCATGGTTTAGTGTAAGTCCTAACAAAAATACACAATATTCTTGACAAACCTTTAAAATCTAAGTCCATCTTTTTTGCATTCATTTCTCTTCAAAAAAAGCAAATAAATTTAGTTGACTACTTTACTTTATGTTTATAACATCTTAGTAAATATTTTTAGTATAAATTATGCAGAGGCTTCAAATTAAGGCTCCAACTAAGGTGCAAAACACAAGTTTAGATGAGATTTTTATAGGAATTGACCTAGGCACCACAAACTCTCTAGCATGCTACTACGAAGAAGAAGGAAAGCCTAGAATTGTATGCGACATCTCCCCTTCTGTTGTCACTTTTTTTGAAGATGGCACATTTGAGGCTTGCAATCTAAATCACGCAAAGGAAGGTAGAGGCATTACAGTAAGCTCAATTAAAAGAAAGATGGGAAAGGAAGAAAGGCTTGAAATATATGGCAAAACATACACTCCAGAGCAAATCTCCGCTATAATCCTCACACACATCAAACGCAAAAGCGAGGAAGCTCTTGGCAAGCCTATAAAAGGAGCAGTTATAACCATTCCCGCTTATTTTGACGACGCCCAAAAAACCGCAACAAAACTAGCAGGAGAGATGGCAGGGCTTGAGGTTTTAAGGCTACTTAGCGAGCCTACTTCCGCCTCCGTCTATTTTGACATAGAAAACAAAGAAGAGGGTATTTATGCAGTCTACGATTTAGGGGGAGGGACTTTTGACGCCTCCATACTTCAAATGAAAATGGGAGTGATAAAAGTGCTTGCCGTGGGAGGGGATGCAGAATTAGGAGGAGACGATTTTGACGCAATTGTAGCAGAAAAATTGAAATGCTCCATACTTGAAGCAAGAAAAATTAAAGAAGAAGTATGCACCAAAGGGGCTTTTAATGGCTTTACTATTGATGAATTTGATGAAATGATACTTCCCCTAATTCACACAACCGTGAATATTTTTGAAAGCACAATAATAGACGCAAGGGTAAAAATGCAAGACCTAAAAGGCGTTATACTTGTTGGAGGAAGCACGAAAATGCCAATTGTGAGAGAGGCAATCAATCAAGAGTTTAAAACCGACATTTTTGAAGATGTAGATGCAGACAGAATTGTAGCTCTCGGTGCTGGGCTTCACGCTTTTAACATACAAAATAGAAAGGGGAACCTCTTGCTTGACGTCGTTCCTCTAACTTTAGGGATAGAAACTTTAAATGGGCTTGTGCTTAAGGTTATACCTCGCAATTCTCTCATTCCAATAGAAGTAGAGACAGAGCTAACAACAGGGGAGGACTTCCAAACAGGAGTAATAATTCACATAGTTCAAGGAGAGAGAGAATTTGTGAAAGATTGCAGAAGTCTAGCACAGGTAGAGATAAACGGCATACCGCCACTTCCAAAAGGCATGGCACAAATTATGGTAAAGTTTAAGCTTGATATTGATGGCATACTTTCCGTTTTTGCAAGGGAAAATTTGAGTGGAAATGAGGTTGATGTTGAAATTCGCCCTTCTTACAACCTAGAAACTAGGGATATAAGGAAGATGTTTGAGGAGGCAATGAAACATGGTAAGGAAGATATGCAAAAAAGGCTACTGGAGGAGGCTAGGCTTGAGGCGAGGTCTATCATATTAACTGCGAAGTTGCTAAAAAGACCAGAGTTGGAGGCTTTAATTGCAGGGCTTGAAGGCGTGTGTGATAGCGGAAGTGAGGAGGAAATAAAAGCGGAAATAGATAAAATCCGCCTAAAAATGGCACATAATGAGTATTAAATCTTCTAGGCTTAAAAAGGCACAAAAGAAACCTCCCCCCTTCCCCTAAGATTTATACATTATTTAAAGGCTTTTTCTCCCTTTAAAGAAATTTATGATGAAGGCTTTAAGTTGTATATAGGCTTAAGTTATATATTACAAATCCTTAAGATACAATATACACAATTAATGTTTTCACAAAAGAGATACGAGAGATACAAATCAAATCTTTACTTTAGAGAGAGATATAATAATCTTCCTCCCTAACTCAAAATCAAGCTTGTATATATTACTTTAGAAAGTTTAAACACTCCCCATTACCTAGCAAACCTCCCTTCTCCATTCAAGAAAAACACTTCAAAAAAAACACTTTAAACAACCGCTTAAAATCACTATCTTAAAATATTTCTTTCAAAATTCTTCACTTTTTGCTTCCATACCTCACATTTATATACTAAACTATAAAAATTTTCCTTAAAAAATTAAGGAGACCCAAAAAAATGATGACACATATTATGAAGACTTTATACAAATTTTTTAAAACCGCAGAAGTAAGCCAACAAATCA
>JBILVD010000089.1:0-3755 GCA_044370655.1 Candidatus Deianiraeaceae bacterium
TTTAAAGAAATAAAAGAAAAATACCAATATTTAAAATGTATATTTGATAACATAATACAAAAAAAGGAAGAGTAATACTCCCTCTTTTATGAACTTAAGATTTTATTTACTATATGTGAAGTTGATTTTGAATAAATTTTCAATAAATTGCAAATGATTTATTGTATACAAACTTTAAAAAGATTTTTAACCTTTATATTTATTTATGATATTTTACACACTAACCTTAAAAATACAAAAAAGAGCTAATGGAAGGCACTTGAAAGTTTGGCAAGATTTTCGGAGCTTGTTTAAAACTTTTATCTATCAAAGCCAGCAAGATGATAAAAGCGAATTTAAAAGCTTGCAGTATAATAAGTATGCAACTGAAAATGACGCATATTACATTTTTATAAGCAATAGTTCTGATTTTTTAGCAAATGTCAAAATAGAAATGGAAGCATTAATTGAAAAGGCAGAAGGTAACGAAAAGGGCAGACTTGTTTTTTCTTTTGAATTTGGAAAGATTGTAAATAATATAGATTAGCCTCTCAAATACTTATACATCGTTGGCTTCTTTATTCCAAACATTCTGCATATTTCGGCAATTGGGGTTTTGCCTGCTCCGTGTACAAGTTTTAGGTTTTCTATTTGCTCTTTTGTTAAAAGATGTTTTCTACCCCCCACCCTTCCTCTTGCTCTAGCAGACTTTAAGCCCACCATAGTCCGCTCCCTTATAAGCTCTCTTTCAAATTCCGCAATCATTCCAAACATTTGAAACATCAACCTTCCTGAAGAGGTGCTTGTATCTATATTTTGGCTCATTATAATCAAATTTACCCCTCTTTTTTCCAAATCTTCCACAAGGTTAAGAAGCTCCTTAAGGCTTCTCCCCAGTCTATCAAGCTTATAAATCACAATACTATCCCCCGCCCTTACATACTCAAGGCATTCCTTCAACCCCTTTCTTTCCGCTTTTGAGCCAGAAATCACATCTTCAAATATCTTCTCACACCCCACTTCCTTTAAAAGCGATATTTGCGAATCTAGATTTTGATCAGAGGTTGAAATCCTTGCATATCCTATTTTCATAAGTTTTTATAAACTTTATCTCTAAGTTCAATTATAACAACCTTTAAATCTTCAGGATTAAATTGATAAACAATTCTATATTTCTGGACTCTAACACGATAATAACCTTTCAATCCTTTTAACTCTTTATAATCAGCCGTAAGTGGGTTAACCGCAAGTTCATCAAGCCTTAGTAATATAGCTTTAAGTATTACAGGATTTGAAGTGCTTAATTTCTCTAAAGTTTTTTTAGAAGATTTTGAAAGTATTAAGTTTCTCATTTGCTTTTAGATTTTAACTTTTCTAAAAAATCTTTACTTTCGCTTGCAGTTAAATAACCTTCTTCTTCCGCTTCAAGAGCTAATTTACCTAAGATGGCATCTTCCGATGCTTCGTATTCTTCCAATTGCTGAAAGGTTTCATATGAAATTATCGCAGAGACTTTCCTTCCATTCTTTTCAATAATGATTGGTTCTTTTATAGAATTCATTAAAACTTCCCCAAAATGAGTTTTAGCTTTTGTGGCATTCAAAACTTGCGTCATAAAATAAATCAATCGTTTTAATTATATTAATCATTTTAATTAAAATTGTCAAGTAAATTATAAGTATATCAATCGTCCGTTTAATATACTTTATTTTAAGTGATAAAATTTTACAAGAAATTTTAGAAAAAAAGTCTATTATGCGGTTTATTAATCAAAGTCTATTAATTAAATACAAAATATGAGTTAAAAGACTAATGAAGAATTTTTCAAAGTATTATATATTATTTATAATTCTGTAATATGATTTTAACAGTATACAATTTTAAAGGCGGTCAAGGAAAAAGTAAAATTGCTCTTAATTTAGCTTTCTCTCTCGGATATAGCATTATAACAAATGATGTTGCAAGCCAGCTTGATGATGCTTTTCACGAAGAAGAAAGAGAAGAAAGATTTTTTAAGGTTAAAAAAACCGACCCAATCCCGACTGAATTTAAAAGTGAAGATAATATAATTTATGATTTAGGGGGGTTTATGGATGATAGAGTAATACCTGTTCTTCAAGTTTCAGATGTTGTTATTGTGCCAATCACTTATGAAAATGAGGATGAAGAGAATATTAAGGTAGGCATATCAACAATTCAAAACATAGAAAAATATGCTAAAAAAATCATTATTATTGCCAATAAAACTGAAAATGAAAAGCAAAAAGGCAAGCTTATTGTAAATCACTTTGATGAAATCAAGAAAGCTCTTGAGTATGTTGAATATGATAAATATCCAATCTTTGAATTAAAGAAAACAAAACTGGTTTCTCAGATTGAAAAGCGTAAAAAATCAATTGCGGATATTTTAGCAAATGAAAAACCATTATTTCAGCACTCATATGCTGATGTTAATTTACAATTTAACCAAATCATCAATTATTTACTTGAAAATTCAAAGTAATATTATATTATTTAAAATAATTTTTTATTCTTTTTAATTCTAATTTATGAATAACGAAGCACAAAACATAAAGCCAAATAGAGGCTTTAATTTAAGCAAATTAAAAAAAGACGGCGAGGAATTGCTTACTCCAAAGCAAACAATAGACATCGTACAAAATAACAATGCACCGTCTACAGAAATAATTAAGCCAAAAGAGAAAAAGAAAGTTGGCAGAAAGGCTTTGAAGGAAGAAGATAAAAAAGAATATAAAGCAGTTTGCTATTTGACTTTTAAAGATGCCAATTTATTACAAGAAATAGCAAATGAGGAAGAAGAGGGTGATTTATCAAAACTATTCCGCAAAATTGTTAAAAATTATTTAAAACAATTAAATAAGGTTTAAAATAATTTTAAATTCTATAGAAGAATTTTTAAAGCTTAAATAATATTTTTTATTCTTTAAAATAATAAAAAAGAATTTTAAAGAATAAAAAATACTTAAATATTATTTTATAATAAACTTTCTTTCAACCTCAAAAACTCATCTTCACTTACCTCCATCTTCGTAAACACATCTTGCTTTGTATATCCTTTTATCTTACAAAGATCATCAAGTGAAAGGTTATACTTCTCCTTAGCATTCTTTAATTTATTTTCTATCGCATCAAGTTCAAGCTTTGTATGCCTCTTCACTGCTTCTTGAAATTCCGCTAAAGTTTTAAACTGCTTTCTAACTTCATTAAACCTACGATGATTGTTAAAATCTTCTTCAGTTGCTCTTGATATTTGATTATATAGGTAAATAGTTGTGCCTATGTATGTATGTTGATAGCAAAACTCCGCTTCTTTTTTAATCCCTTCATATGAGTATAAAATACTCCAAAGCTCTATCAAAAACCTTTCCTTTTCTTTTAAAAGTTCTTTTTCTGGTCCAGAATTTGCCCAGTTCTCCTCTATAGCTTTAATAATCAAGGGAGCTCCTATCTTTGTTTTTCTATCTTCTGCATATTTAAAAGAATATTCTATGTTTTCTAAAATATGGGTTTCTGTGTATTTTTCCATAAATTCTTTCCGTTTCTTTTCTCCTATATTAAGGTTTATCAGTTTATCATTTATGATATTGTTGAAATTAGGTTTTTTAATCATTTCTTCTTTTATTTCATTTTCTAAATCTGTATTTCTACTTAATTCTATTTCATCTTTTTTGCCAAATAAATCAAGTTCCTGTTGCATTATATTAATTTTTGCATAATTATCCCTTAAGGCTGCTCGCACCAATCTTATGTTTGCT
>JBILVD010000001.1:0-41239 GCA_044370655.1 Candidatus Deianiraeaceae bacterium
AACTTCATATGTTTCATTGGAATGTGGTAGGTAAAGATTTTTTATCTTATCATGAATTTTTTGAGGAGGCTTATAAGGAGCTTTTAGAACAAAAAGACAAAATAGCAGAATATTTAAGGTTTTCTAGTAAAAAAGCGGAGATTAATTTTGAAGATGTTTTACAGATGTCTAAAGGATTTAAAATTCCTAAAAATGCTGAAGATATGTTAAAAGATGCATTAAAGGACTACAACTCCTTATTAAAAGACTATGAGGATTTGAAAAAAGACCCAATTCTTGATGCTATCGTCTCTGATATTTTACAGGAGATAGAAAAGAAGATATATTTTATACAATCAATTTTACAATAATATGAAAATACAGGACTTATTAGAAAATATACCAGATTTTGCAGTTGATTTAAAACTTAACGCAAAAAATCTTTTAAACACAACGATTTTAACTAAAAGTCAAGCAATGATTATTTTTGTTGCTTGCGCGTTTGCAACTAAAAATAAAGTTCTTTTAGAGGCGATTTTAGAAGAAGCTAGCCAAGTTTTAAGCGAAACCGAGATTAATGCTGGAAGAACTTCTGCAAGCCTTATGAGTATGACAAATGTGTATTATCGTTTTACTCATCTTGTTTCAAACGAAGAATACTCAAAAATGTCTGCGGGGCTTAGAATGAATGGACTTTCCCCTTCTAAACATGGAATTCCTGCTATTGATTTTGAGCTTGCATCAGCTGCCGTTTCTGCGATTAATGGTTGTGGAATGTGTATGGATTCTCACGAAAAAACTCTAAAAAAGCATGAGGTTGAGTCTGTAAAAATTCAAGAAGCTGTAAAAATAGCAAGTGTTGTAAATGCGCTTAGTGTTGTTTTAAATGCTTAAGTTTTGTTGATGAAACTAGTGCTTAAAGTGGCGGGATTTAGCAAAAAATAGGCTTACTCCGTTTTCTTTTGCATAGTTTTTTACTTCCTCATCTTTTATAGAACCACTAGGAGCTATTATTGTTGTTATTCCATAAGTTTTTGCTAATTCTAGATTATCTGTAAACGGAAAGAATGCGTCGCTTGAAAGTATGCAATTGGAAGGTTTAACGCCAGAAATTGAAAGTTTTTTGCATGCAATTTCCATTGCATCAACTCTACTCGTTTGCCCACATCCAAATGAAATTACTTTCGTCCCTTCCGTAATTACAATAGCGTTGGATTTAAAAAACTTTACTGCCTTAAAGCTGAATTCAAGTTCTTCTTTTGTAAATTGAGAGTTATGCCCTGATACAAGCTCTAAACTTGGTTCTAATACGTCTAAATTTTGTATCAAAAGTCCACCTTGAACTCCTTTAAAAATTAGCCCTTCTTCGTTTGTGTAATTTGGAGATTCTAGTAGCCTTAAGTTAACCTTCTTGCTTAAAATTTCTCTTGCTTCTAAGGTAAATTTTGGAGCAATGATAACCTCGTAGAAATGTGTTTTTAATTTTTCTGCAAGCTCCAAGCCTACTTCTCTATTGATTGACACAATTCCTCCAAAAGCACTTTTTGGGTCAGAAGAAAAAGCAAGTTGATATGCTTCGAGGATTGTTCTTCCTGTTGCAAGACCACAAGGGTTTGCATGTTTTGTTATGCAAACGGCAGGTTCTTTAAAGCTAGAAGAGGCTTCAAGGGAAGCGTCTGCATCCGCAATGTTATTATAACTTAACTCCTTTCCTTGCAATTGCACACTTTTTGCAAAACTATTTTTAGAGAGTGGAATTTCATAAAAATTTGCTTTTTGATGAGGATTTTCCCCATATCTCAAGCTTTGTTTTTTTCGAAGAGGAAGGCTTGTAACTTCACTTTGTATATTTGTTTGCTCGTTAAACCAGTTTGCAATTACACTATCGTAAAATCCTGTTAACGCAAAGGCTTTTGCAGAGCATTTCTTTCTAAATTCAAGAGATGTTTGCAAGTCATTTTGCTCTAACTCTTCCTTTAAGTTTTTATAATCACGAATATCGGTTATTATAGTTGTGTATTTGTAATTTTTGGCAGAAGAACGAACCATGGAAGGCCCGCCTATATCTATCTTTTCTATAATTTCTTCAAAACTTCCACCTCCCGCTACAGTCTCTTCAAATGGGTAAAGATTTACTATACAAAGGTCAATTTTTTCAATATTATGAACCTTCATAACTTCCTCATCTTCTTTTCTCCCTAATAATCCCCCATGAATTTTTGGGTGAAGTGTTTTAACTCTACCAGACATCATTTCTGGAAAGTTTGTAAAATCTGATATTTCAATAGCATTAATACCGCTTTCTTTCAGTAATTTAAAGCTCCCTCCTGTTGATATTATTTTAACTCCATTTTCAGCTAAAAATTTTGCAAGCGGAATTATATCTGTTTTGTAGTATATTGAAATTAATGCGGTTTTAATTTTAATTAAGTTCATAAATCTTTAAAAAATTAAGATAGAATTAACATAATAAACAGGTTTGTCAATTAAAAATATATTTGCATTTGTGGAAAGGGAATTGCAAATAAGTAGTAAATAAAATTTACTGTTGACGCAAAGGTTAGGAATTTTATAAAATTTACCTTTAAAACTCCAAAATAGAATGATATAAATGCTGATATTACTGGTATAAAGCAAAACAATAACATTAAAAAACCGAATTTTGGCATTTCCTTCAAGTCCTTTTTTATAAATCTTCTTAACAACCTCCCTAATGTAAAGTTGAATGATAGGGCTAGAATAATTCCTAAAAATTTGGCAATAAAGGATATTTTTACTCCTAAAATCATGCTTCCTAGTTTGTAAAAACTGCCAGAAGATAATGGAATTAAAGTGAATGCTAAAAACGTATTTTCCACAATTAACCAAAACCCTTTTGTCATATTAAAAAAATGAGGATATAAAAATTAAACTAAGAACGACTGTTAAAAGAAATGCAAACTCTGCTATCTTTTGCTCCTTTATGCCACATAATTGATAGTGGTGATGCAAGGGGGACATTTTGAATATTCTCCCGCCTCCCGTCTTTTTAAAATATATCACCTGAATTATAACCGAAAGGGCTTCCATGAATATCACAAAACCTACAAAAGGAAGAACTAGCTCTAATTTTAGTATTATAAAAAATGATGCAATTATAGACCCAAGCCCCATACTTCCTGCGTCTCCCATAAAAATTGAGGCGGGATTTGAGTTGAATACCGAAAAAGCAAGCATAGCTCCTAAAAAAACAAATAGAGTTATCTTTAAAACGTCTAAATTTATTGATAGATTAAATTTTATTCCATAAAGTATGGTTATTAAAAATGCAAAAAGTGTTATGATTTGCTTACCTGCAAGGCCATCTAAACCATCTGTCAAGTTAACTGCATTTACCGTTCCATTAAAAGCAAAAAATGCGATAACAAAACTTAAAGCGACAGGAAGTTTAAAATCTACTACTCCGAAAAAAGGTATTAATATTTTAAATATACCAAAATTTGGATTGTAATAAATTGCTAAAAAACAAACAAAGCAGGCAAGTAAGCTTTGAAAAAAGAGCTTTTGTTTTGCGGAAATTCCCTCATAACTTTTGGATAGGACTTTTTTTAAATCATCTACAAAGCCTAAAACAAGCATAATAATACTAGGGACGATTAATATTAGGCTTTTAAAAGAAGTAAAAAAAAGTAAGGTTATAATGCTACCTAAAAATATACAAACTCCACCAAATGGGCTTACCTTGTGTTTTTCCCCTTCTGTTTTTGGCACAAAACTTCTAGTTGGATTTTGCCATTTAAAACTAAGCTTAATTGTTATTTTTGTGATTATAAAAGTTAAAATAAAGCTTGTTATTAATGGTAAAATCATTTTTTTGTAATATATTTTTCTGCTCTAAATTCTTTTATAGATTTTGGGTTTTGGTCGTAAAGCATTGCAAACATTTGTCTTTGAGAATTAATTATGCTAATTTCTGCAAACTTTCCGTCTGTAATTTTTAATTCTCCGTTTTTTTCTTCTATATCAAGAACTATTTCAAGATTTTTTTTAGATTTATCTGCGTATTGAAGAGAGATTAAAAATGAGTTTTGATTGCCTAACTTTCTTGATTTGAAGTCTTCAACTCCTTGTAAAGCTATCAAGATAATGTCTTTAAAGCTGCTTATAAAGTATTTTGGATACTCTACTAAGAAAGTTTTTTGCTCATCTTCGTTTAATGTTTGCCATTTTGCTCTACCTAAAACTCTCTTGGATGCTTTTTCTATATCAACACATTCAAAAAGTAAGTTTTCCATCTCTTCTGCTTGCCTTTCTGAGCTTGTTTTCATTTTAGAGATGCGTAACATTCTTCCAACTGATTCGTTTAAGAATTTCTCATAATCAGTTTTAGCGTTACTGTAACCATCTGCTAAACTTGTTTTAAATAGAGCTAACAAAGTAATTATAAACAAAAATTTTCTCTTCATATTTTTTATTGATATTGTTTTAATTTTGGAACATTTAAATTAAAAAATCAAGTTTTTCTTTTAAAATAGTAAAAATTACTTGATATAAATAAAAAAACATTTTAGAATTGTCGTAATTATATTTATTTTTATTTGTGCAAACAAAAGTTGCTATAATTGGCGGTGGAGTTATTGGTGTTTTAACGGCATATTTTTTGTCTAAAAAAGGTTTTACCGTTGAAGTTTTTGAAAAGAGAATGGGAGTGGCAGGAGGTGCAAGCCTTGCTAATGGTTCACAAATTAGCTTTTCTCATATTTACCCTATTTATTTTGAGAATAATGGTCTTAAGGCTGTTTTTAAGTCTAAACAAAAATTTGATAGTGTTTTAAAATCTGGCGAAGTTAAAAAATCTATTTTAGATTTACAAAAAGAAAGCATACATCACATTAACAAGCATATTAAAAATTTTTCGGAGCTTGCTTTTATAAGTAAAGAGGCACTTGATGAGGTGGTAAAAAATGAAAAGCTAGAGCTTTATATAAAAAATTCTGGAATTTTACATTTGTTTAAAAATAAAGCGGAGGCAATGAATGAGGTTGAGCATGCAAAACTTTACGGTCAACCTTTTAGAATGCTTTCTATGCAAGAAACTTGTCAAATAGAGCCAAATGTTTCCAACTTTGAGGCAAAATTTAATTTTTCCGTTTATTACGAGCAAGACAAAACATCAAATTGTCATGATATTTGCAAGATTTTAGAAGGGATTTTAAAAGAAAGGGGGGTGGTTTTTAACTTTAAGTCCGAAGTTAAAAGGTTGCACTCTGAAGGTGAAAAGATAACCTCTCTTGAGCTTGAAGATGGCAGTGAAGTTAAGGCAGATTACTTCGTTTGTGCAAATGGAACAGACTTACCAAGCCTAGCCTCCACAGTTGAGCTTGAATTTAACATCTTTCCAGTTAGAGGGTATTCTTACACTTTTAATATGGAAAAATCTAATTATGCCCCATTTGTTGGGTTGATTGATAGGGAGAGAAAAATGGTCTACTCTTTGTATAAAAACTATCTTAGAGTGGCAGGCTTTTTTGATATTGGAGTTGAAGAACCTTCTTTAATTGCAAGCCGTATGAAAGATTTTGAAGATACTATATTTGACGTCTTTCCACTGCTAAAAAGAAATGGAATTGTTCATAAATGGACGGAGAATAGACCTTTCACTCCAGATTCTCTTCCAATTATAGGGAAGTCTAGCCCTTTTTCTAACTTATTGATAAATGGAGGGCATGGAGCTCTCGGTTTTACTCTTTCTTTTGGGTCTGCAAAAATAATTTCTGAGTTAATTTAAAATTTTATGGATATCAAAACTATACTTTCCCTCTTTTCAATTCTACAAAGAAAAAGCACTTGGGTTATTGTGCTTGTTGTTATTGGAGGTTATTTTATTTTTGAAAAGTATGAAAGTAGGATAGTTGAAAAATTTCCTCAAGCAAAGAAAATTAAACAAAAGATAGATACTGCAAAAAAGATTGTATCTTGACTTTTGCTTTAAAAATATTATTATTAATTCTAATTTAATTCTAAAAAGATGAAACTTGTTGTTTGCAATAGCAATCCCCCACTTTCAAATGAAATATGCAAGATATTAAAGCAAAATCCTGTGGAAGCAGAAATAAAGAAATTTGCGGACGGTGAAGTTTTTGTTGAAATTAAAGAAAGCCTTAGAGGGCAAGATGTTTTTATTTTGCAATCTACATCAAAGCCTGTTAATGATAATTTGGTTGAGCTTTTGGTTACGATTGATGCGGTAAAAAGGGCTTCTGCAAAAACAATTTTTGTTGTTATGCCTTATTTTGGGTATGCAAGGCAAGACAGAAAGGTCTCTCCCAGAACTCCAATTTCTGCAAAATTAATAGCAAATTTGCTTGAGGCTTCAGGGGCAAGCCATATTGTAACTATAGACCTTCACGCTGGGCAAATTCAAGGTTTTTTTGATATACCGGTGGATAATATGTATGCTCAACCTATTTTTGTTTCTCATATAAAAAACTCTATATCACTAGATGAAATTGTAATTACTTCTCCTGATGTTGGTGGAATTGCAAGAGCAAGGGCGGCGGCAAAAAAGCTTAATTCTCCTATTGCAATTATAGACAAAAGAAGAGAAAAAGCTGGAGTTTCTGAGGTTATGAACATTATTGGTGAAGTTGTTGGAAAAACTTGTATAATAATTGATGATATAGTTGATTCGGCAGGAACTTTATGCAATGCCGCAAATGCACTAGTTTCAGTTGGAGCAAGAAGTGTTATTGCTTATATTACTCACGGAGTTTTGTCTGGCAATGCGATTGAAAAAATAGAAAGTTCAAAAATTTCAAAGCTTTTCATTACAAACTCAATTGATTTAAGCGAGGAGGCTAGGGCTTGCAAAAAAATTGAGGTACTTTCTGTGGCTCCACTGCTTGCAGAGGTTGTAACGAGAATTGCTTCAAATTTTGGAGTTTCAACACTTTCTGAGTAGGGCGGTTATATCACAGAAACGTTCAAATCCACTAGTGGAATTGTGATGAACCTTCTCTCCTGCTCCTCCGTTACAATGAATTTAGCGTAATACTCAAAGAAGTGTTTTTTTGGGTCATCTTGCACCAAATCCTCCTTTGATGTTTTTGCTTTTATTGATATTAGTAAGCATTTTGCTTGTCCTTCTTCAATGTTTAGATACCAACACATTCTTTTTTCAATGTTAAGCATTAAACCTTTAATTTTTTTATATTCAATTTTGGTAGCAATTGGATTGTTTTGTATTAAATACTTACTAAGTCTTGTGTTTTTGTACATATTAACAAGTTGTTTTATAACTTTTTCTTTCGCTTTTATGTATTTTTCACTGTTTTCAAGCACAAAAGGTAGAGCTTCTTGTTGTAGCTTTATAATATCTAAGATATTAGACGCAATAGCTTCGTTCTCCGTTCTATTCGTCATTTTTACCTCTTTTTTTAAAGAAGACTCATTTTTAATAAGTGACTGCATAAAAATAAAATTTATGTTTTACTATTTTTAAAACATAAATTGAAAAATGCAACTAAAAAAATTAAAAAAGTTGAATTTTTATTTTTTTTCTAGCAAAGCAGAGAACATTCTTTTGGTAAATTCAGAGCCAGAACGCAGTTGTTCCCCACTTGCAATACATGCTAGGTCAAATAAATTCATTATAACTTCTTGCGCCTCTTCTTCGTTTTTTACCACTAAATTTTTTATTAAATCATGAGCCGGATTTATCTCTAATATTTTTTTAGAGGAAGCATGAAGTTGTTTTTGCTCCATTAAATAACGCTCCATTCTAATACTCATACTACCTGTTTCGGTTGCAAGCATTACTGGGCTTTCTGCTAATTTATGAGACACCTTAACCTCTTTTACAAGCCCTTTTAAATGTTGATTGAAAATTTCAATTATCTTTTTAATGTCATCAGTTTCTTCATGCTTTTCGGCTGATTTACTTAAAAGCTTATCTGTTTTTTCATCAGAGGAAGCAATATTTTTAAATGATTTTTCTTTGTAATCTGTTACAACCGTCGTCCAAAAGTCATCTACTGTGTCGGTTAATATTAAAACTTCAATCTCATCTTTTTTAAACGCTTCAAGACCTGCATTATTTAGTCCATCTTCAATGCTGTCTGCCGTTATATAGTATATATTCTCCTGCTCTGGCTTCATTTTTGAGATGTATTCGTCTAGTGTTATATATTCTTTTTTTGTTGATGAGTAAAAGATGCAAGTTTCAATTATTTGGTCTTTTAATTCTTCTGGCCTACATAGACCTTCTTTTATCACATTTCCAAATTCTTTCCAAAATTCTTGGTATTTAGCTCTATCTTCATTTAGTTTTTTCTTTAATTCTGTAAAGATTTTTTTAGTTATTGATTTGCCAATTTTTGCTAAAACTCCACTGTTTTGAAGGGTTTCGCGAGAAATATTTAGTGGTAAGTCTGCACTATCTACAATTCCTTTAACAAATCTTAAATATTCTGGTAAAATTTTAACTCCATCTTCTGTGATGAAGACTTTTTTAACATAAAGCTTGATACTTGTTTTGCGTTCTGGGTTATATAAGTCGAAAGGTCTTTTACTTGGAATGAATAGCAAGTTTGTGTATTCTTGCATTCCTTCAACTTTATTGTGTAGTGTTAAAAATGGTTCATCTGGGCTCCAAAATAGGGATTTAGAGAATTCTATATATTCTTCCTTTGAAACTTCGGAAGGATTTTTAACCCATAAAGGCTGGCTTTCGTTCACTCTACTTGTCTCAAAGCCTTCCTCATGCTCTAGGAAAATGCCGAAAGAAATATGGTTTGAATATGTTTTAATTATGTGTTCTACTCTGAATTTGTCTAGATATTCCTCTCTTTCACTTTCTTTTAAGAATAGTTTAATCTCCGTTCCTTCTTTGAAGTCTTCTTTTATTTCTTCAATAGAGAATTCGTCTTTACCTTCACTCTTCCAAAGTAAAATCTTGCTTTCACCAACTTTTTTTGTTTTTACCTCAATTCTTTCTGCAATCATAAAAGCGGAGTAAAAACCTACTCCAAATTGACCTATCATATTTTCTGGCGAAACGTTTTTTGAAGTATCGTTTTTTAAATTTTCAATAAATTTAAATGTTCCAGAATTTGCAATCGTCCCGATGTTTTTTATTAAGTCTTCCTCATTCATTCCAATTCCGTTATCTTTAATTACAAGCGCGTTTTCATTTCTTTTAATTTGCACTTCAATTCTAGGCTCGTCTTTTAAAGAAAGTTCAGGATTTGAAAGAGCTAGATATGTCCTTTTATTTATTGCGTCCGATGCGTTTGAAACTAATTCTCTTAAGAAGATTTCTTTATTTGTGTAAATTGAGTTAATAACAAGGTGTAATACCCTTCCTATTTCTGCATCAAATTTGAATGTACTCATAATATTTAAAAAAGAATTTAATATATGTTATTTAGGTAATTTTGATTTTGAGGTTTTCAAGGGGAGGGAGAAAATTATATTATTTTGGTTTTTGCCAAATTCTACTAAAACGAATATTATGCCAATCAAATATATTTAAAAGGCTAGAAGGAGATGATATAAGAATTCTTTCCACTCTACCCACAATTAACTCTTCTCTTACAAAGCCTACCTCTTCAAAACGGCTATCTTTGGAAAAATCACGATTATCTCCCATAAAAAAATAATGACCTTCTGGCACTTGAAACTCTTCTAAATTATCCATCACTCCTTCACCTTCTTGATAAAATTTGAGAATTTCAAAACTTTTGCCCGTGGGAAGTGTTTCCTTAAATTTAGAAAGCGTTATTTGAAAACCAATTTCACTATCTTTAACATACTCCACAAATTCTCTTGTTGCTTTTTCTCCGTTTATATAAAGCTCCCCATTAATTAGTTTTATCTTATCATTAGGAAGGCCAATTAAACGCTTTACATAGTTTATGCTTGTTTGTGAAGGAAGTTTGAAAACCATTATATCCCCTCTTTCTGGCTTATTTTTAGCAAAAATTCTGCCTTTTATAGGAGCAAGACCAAAAGGAAAGGAGTATCTACTGTATCCGTAAGAAAACATTGAAACTGTTATTTTGTCACCTATTAAAAGAGTATTTTTCATAGAACCTGATGGAACGTGGTAGTTATCAAACAATAGAGACCTAAAAAGAACGGCAATTAAAAGTGCGTATAAAGGTATTAAGAAATAGTCTCTTTTCTTACTTTTTTTTGAGAAGTCTTTTCCGTAGATAAAATCTACTATCCAGTTTAAAATTTTCATAGAGACATCCAAATTTTAGAAGCCTCAAGCATACGAATAGAAAAGCCCCATTCGTTATCATACCAAGAAAGCACTCTAACAAAGTTTTCACCAGTTACTTTTGTTTCAAGTGCATCTACTATACTTGAATTAGGGTTGCCTTTGAAGTCTATTGAAACTAGAGGTCTAGGCTCAAATCCTAAAATACCTTTAAGCTCTCCATCACTTGCCTTTTTTAATGCTTCGTTTACGCTTTCGATGCTTGTTTGCTTTGAAGATATAAAGCAAAGGTCAACAACGGAGACATTTGGAGTTGGAACTCTGATGGCACTTCCGTCTAATTTACCTGCAAGATTTGGCAAAACAAGACCTAAAGCTTTTGCCGCCCCTGTTGAAGTTGGAACCATTGAAAGTGCGGCCGCTCTTGCTCTTCTTAAATCCCCTTTATGAGAAGCGTCTAAAATGTTTTGGTCTCCCGTATAAGCGTGAATTGTTGTCATAAATCCGCTTATTATGCCAAAATTTTCGTCTAGCACTTTTGCAATTGGGGCAAGGCAGTTTGTGGTGCAAGAACCTATGGAGATTATCTCATCTTCTCTCTTTAATTCTTTTTGATTTACTCCCATCACGATTGTTTTAACATCTTTTTCCTTAGCAGGAGCAGAAATCATAACTTTTTTTGCCCCTTGTTTTAGGTGCAAGCTAGCTTTTTCTTTTGCTGTGTAAATTCCCGTGCATTCCATTACAACATCTATATTCATTTCTTTCCAAGGAAGGTTTGCAACATCTTTCTCTCTAAAAACTCTAATTTTTTGCCCATTTATGATTAGATGATTTTCATCAAAACCAACTTCTCCTTTGAAGGTTCCGTGAACTGAGTCAAATTGAAACAGGTGTGCATGTTGGCTAATTTCTGCAGGTCCGTTAATTGCAACAACCTCAACGCTATCAATTTTTTCTTCAAAGAAGGTACGAAGAATGCATCTTCCTATTCTACCAAAACCATTAATTGCTAACCTTACAGTCATAAAAATATAAAACTTGAAATTCAAACTATTATGTTTATTATTAAACATAAAGACTAACTTTGTCAATAAGTTTATATGAATGTAGAAAAATTCAAATTTGAAAATAAAGATTTTAGTGAAGTTGTGGAATTTTTAAAAAGTCATCAACTCTTTTTGCAAGAGAAGGAAGAGGGTAGGAGGGCTTCTTTTATGCATATTGATTTTTCTGGGTTTGATTTTTCTAGGTTTGACATCTCTAAAGCGGTATTTAAAAATTGCAATCTTGCAAAAGCTACCATTCGGCAACCCATTTTAAATGAAGTTGAATTTGACGGATGTGAGTTATCAGAAAGTTTATTTTACTGTAAAGAGGTTTGTAAATCTAGTTTTTCCAATTGTAAGGCAAATTCTATATTACTTTCAAATATCAGTTTTGAGAGTTGTGATTTTGTAAGTTTTTTTTCTAATGGAGGCGTTTTTACTAAAAACTCTTTTTTTGGATGTAATTTGCAAAATTCTATTATTCAAAATGGAGATTTTAACTCAAGCCAATTTCAAGAATGTCATTTAATGGAGGTTAATTTTTCTGTTTGCGATTTTGCCTATTCAAATGTTGTTAAATCTGCTTTATCTCAAGTTGAGTTTTGGGGGGCGGATATGCATTCTTGTAATTTTGTATATTGTGAGATTTTTGAAACTAAGTTCAAGTCTATAAAGATAAATTCCGAAGGTGGAATTATAAAAACATCTTTAAAAAATTCTAAATTTCAAGACTGTAAATTGCAAAAATGTTTTTTTGAGGAAAAAAAGGAAGATTTGGCAAAATTAATAATTAAAATTAAGAATAAGAGGCAGGAGGTTTTTAAAAATCATCTAATTGTATTTTTACTTTCAAAAAGTTTAATTGTTGTGATATCAGCAACTTTTTTTGCTTTGAATTTTTACCTTGGTTTTGAAATTGAGAGAATTTTACTTCCTATTTTTGCAATACTTTTGAGTAGTTTTATTTTGGTAAAAGAAATGAGCTTTAAAAGGATAAATTTTCAAAGTGCTTTAATTAAAAGTAAGATTTTTACTATCTTACCAAGCATTTTAGCGGGTTTGACATTTTTTGTTATTTGGCTTCAGTCTTTAAAGTATGAAGATTTTACATTTTCACTATCTATATTTTTATTATTTTTACTAGGGATGTTGAATTCTTTGTCTTATATATTCTCTACAATTTCTTATAATAAAAATAAATAAATGATGTTATAAATTTTAAAAATCAATTTTTAATCACTTTTTTCTGCTTTTAAATTTTAAAAATCAACCAAAAAAATATTAATAAAACTAATTAAGAAAAGTTGTTTTATATATATTTTGCTTGATTTTTAATTTTTTTGTTTTTAAAGTTTATCTATTTTGTTTTAAAATTTTTCTTGATTTTTGGAAACTTTGGATTTAAGATAGAAGTCAAAAGGAAGTTATAGATGAAGAAATGCCAAAAATCTACCTTGAAGGTCCGGCTGGGAAGTTGGAAGGGATGTACCACCAAGCAGAAGACTCAAAAGCTCCAACAGCTTTAATTCTTCATCCAAATCCGCTTTATGGTGGCACAATGAATAACAAAATCACATACCATTTATATAAAGCATTTGTGAATAATAATTTTTCGGTTCTTAGAATAAATTTTAGAGGAGTGGGGAATTCGTCAGGAAAGTTTGACAATGGGATAGGGGAGATTGAGGATATAAATGCAACCTTAGATTGGCTTAGGATTCAAAACGAGAAAACCTCTCATTACTGGATTGCAGGCTTTTCTTTTGGAGCATATGTTGGAATGCAAAGCATAATGAGGAGACCAGAAATAGAAGGATTTATAGCGGTTTCTCCTCCTTGCTCGAGATATAACTTCGGTTTTTTCTCACCTTGTCCTATATCTGGGCTTGTCATTCAAGGAAGTGAAGATGAAATTTCAAAACCAATAGAAACAACTAAATTAGTTCAAATGTGCCACAGGCAGAAGTCCGTTTCTGTTTCATATGAATTAATAGAAGGGGCAGACCACTTTTTTACAGATTATATATCAGATTTAGATTCAAAAATTGATGAATACATAAAAGAAAGGCTTGACAATAGGACAGTTAAGCCTATTATCAAGCAAAGAAAAAGGTCAAAAAATAAAAAACGCATTTCTACAGTTGCAGTAAAAACTAAAATTAGAGTAAGATGTTAGCATGCATTATAACAGCTGGTGGGTTTGGTGAAAGATTTTCTTCCCATATCCCAAAACAGTATCATAAAATAGGAGATGATTATATCCTACAAAAAACAATCAACATATTCAAAGCATTTACAAGCAATATTGTAACTGTAATAAGGAAGGAAGATGAAGAATTTTTTAAAGAGCATTTTATTGGAGAGGAGTATGTTATTGGAGGTAAAACAAGGCAGGCATCTGTTTTGAAAGGTCTTAAATTTTTGGCAGAGCAGGGGGTTAATTATAAGGACGTTCTCATAACAGATGGAGTAAGACCTTTTGTTTCAAATAAATTAATTAAGGAGGTTATTAGATGTTTGCATGATGGAGAGCTTGGAGTTATCCTTTGTATTAAAATTCAAGATACTATAAAAAGAGTGCATAATAATTATGTAATCGAAACAGTTGAAAGAGAAGGTTTGTTTGCAACTCAAACTCCGCAAGGTTTTAAATTTAATATAATTTATGGTCTACATATGAAGTATCAAAATTTAAACCTTACAGACGATGCAGGGCTTCTTGAGAAGGAGGGAATTAAGGTGAAGGTTGTTGAAGGCGAGAAGTCTAATATCAAAATTACCACTAGAGAAGATTTATATTATTAGAATAACTTGTAAGCCAACTTACCTCATCATCAGTTAAAATTTCATAATCAAGTAATTTTGTCTCAATATGGGCTTTTGTTAGAACTTCAAATTCTAAAAACCCTTCTAGCTTACTCTTTTTTACTAAGATTAAATTTTCAAATCTAACGCCAAAAAACCCTTCTTTGTAATACCCTGGTTCGTTTGAAAGTATCATCCCTGCCTGTAATGGAGTATTTGAATGTTTTGAGATGGAGCAGGGCTTTTCGTGAACGGAGAGAAAATAGCCAACTCCATGACCAGTGCCGTGGTTATAAGTTAATCCTTCCTTCCATAGAAATTGCCTTGCTAGAATATCAAGCTCTGCTCCCGTTGTGCCAAAAGGAAAAACTGCCATACACAATGAAATATGCCCCTTTAAAACCAAAGTGTAAGCTCTTTTTTCTTCTTCGTTTGCATTTTCTCCAACCATAAATACACGAGTTATATCTGTTGTTCCGCAAATTTTCTCTGTTTTATGGTAATACTGCCCACCGCTATCCACAAGCAAAAGCCCATTCCCTTTAATTTGTTTTGCTGACTCTTTTTTTGCTTTATAATGCACGATTGCACCATTTTCCTTAAATCCAACTATTGGAGCAAAACTTTCCATTACAAATCCTGTTTGCTTTTTTCTAAATTCGAGTAATTTTTCGCCTAAAGTAAACTCAGTTTCATTTTCTAGCTTTGCCTTTTTAAGCCAATTTGCAAACTCTTTAATCGCTTTTCCATCTTGAGCGTGTGCTTTTTTTATACATTCTATTTCAAATTCTGTCTTGATTATTTTTTGATTTTGAATAAAATTTTGCTTTTCAAATATAATTTCATTTTGCTTAGAAAGCTCTAAAAATATAGAATAGGGAGCGGACAATTGAAGTAATATTTTACCATATTTCAAATTTTGCACTTCACTAGGAGAGACAAGTTTTTGCGTTTCACGTGAAACAATTGCAAAAAATGGAACTACTGGAGAATAATCTAAATATCTTCCACGAATGTTAAGTAGATAGCAAACGTCGTGAGGGTCGCTTATAAAAAGTGCATCTGCCTCACATTCTTCTATATATTTTAGGGATTTTATGATTTTTTCCTCCTTACTATCCCCTGCAAGTTCAAAATTTGATGTTTCACGTGAAACATTTATTTCTCTTTGCCAAATTTTATCTATGGGGCAGTTATCTACTATTTCAAAATTTAAGCCTTTTGCTTTTAAATCTTGAATAAATTGATAGGAATAAAATTTTCCGTCAAGTGCGAAGTTTATTTTTTTTAAATGTGTAATTAAAGTTGATACATCTAATATTTCAAACTTTTGACCGCATTCCATTTGTGCTTGAATTACATATCTTCCATCTATAAAAAGAAGATTTTTATTAGAGTTTTTAAAAATTAATGCAAAGGCTGTAGAGCCTGTAAATCCTGTTAAAAACTCTAGTCTTTTTGCATGAGAAGGAGTGTATTCCCCTAAAAATTCATCACTTGTTGTTATTAAAAAAGCTTCAATTGATTGAGGCAGAAAATTAAATATGTCTTTCATTTGATATCAAAATTAAAATATTCGTCTTTAAAAGGTTCGTTTTTTAATGTAAAATGCCACCATTCTCCGTTAATTCCCTTAAATCCATTTTTCTCCATAATCTTTCGCAAAAACTCCCTTTTTTTGTTAAATTCTTGGCTCATTAAAGGGCTATTCGCCCAACTTTCTGTGCCAAAAAAGTCCCAATGCATTCCCATATCTTCAGTGCAATCATCAAGAAAGGTAAACTTCCCCCTCTTTACAGACTTTACTTTACAAATTTTTTGCCCTTTTTTTATTATACTCACATCAATAGTGCTCCCTCTAGAATGGGTTGATTTTTTTGCAACAAATCCCCTCTTAAAAATTTCATCCTTTGAAAGTTCGGGAAAATAAAAAAATTTTTTCTCTTCATTTTCTTCTTTTGCCCATTTAATCATATCTTCACTTGCTTTTCTTGGACGATATCCATCATAAACTACAATTTCAAATCCTTCTCTTAAAAAGTCTTCATTTGCTTTTTTAATTGCGAGCCCCGCCTCTTTTGTTAGTATAATTTCTGATTTTAAATAACCAGCCAAAATGCGACCTGTAAAATTTTCCTCCTCCGCATACCTAACTGATTGTTGAATTTCTGGTGCTATATTTTTTAGATACACGAAGCTCTCAGGAATTGCAAAAGAGGTGGTAAAAAATGTCATAAAAAGGTAAAAAAATATCATAAAACAACATTTATTATTATATATCTCAACCATATTTAACAAAATAGCAAGAGAAATTAATTATTTGCTTGCTTTTTGCAAGATTTATCTATATTAAATTAAGTAATATTAAGGTTTTAGATATGAAAGAATTGACTAAATTTTTTGATTACAGGACAAGAGAGAAAGAGATTGCAGAAAAATGGAAAATGGAAAAATTTTATAAATTTGAAAACGTTGGAACTTCTTTTAAGATAGATACTCCGCCTCCAACTGTTTCAGGCTTGCTTCATATGGGGCATGTTTTTTCATATGTGCAAGCAGACATAATTGCAAGATATAAAAGACAACTTGGTTATGATGTTTTTTACCCCATTGGTTTTGATGATAACGGGCTTCCAACTGAAAGACTTGTTGAAAAATTGACAGGTAAAAAAGCTTTAAAAAATGCAACAAAAGAAGAATTTATTAAAGAGTGTAATAGAGTTATAGAAGAAGCAGAGAAAGATTTTGAAGATTTATTTACTAAAATTGGTCTTTCTGTTGATTTTGATCTTAAATATCAAACCATATCTCCAAAAACAGCGGAAATTAGTCAGGATTCTTTTGTAGACTTATATAAAAAGGGGCTTGTATATCAAAAGCTTGCCCCTGTTTATTTTGACACGACGGATAAAACTGCCCTTGCACAGGCGGATATTGAAGATAGAGAAACGGCAGGTTTGCAGGTTGTATATAAAGCTCTTATTGACCTTGGGAATGACAAATTTGAGACAGTTGATATAATGACAACAAGGTCAGAGATGCTTCCCGCTTGCGTTTGCGTGCTTTACCACCCTGAAGATGAGCGTTATTTAAAATTTGCAGGTAAAAAAATTCTTTTACCTAACAAAGGAGGGGAGTATGACCTTGAGGTTTGCATGATTGCTGATTTTGACGTTTCTCGTGAAAAGGGAACGGGGCTTGTGATGTGCTGTGCGTTTGGAGATATGCAAGATAAAGTATGGATAGAAAGGTATAATTTATGGTCTTTAATTCCAATTAGATACGCTTTGCAAAATGGAATGCCAAGCATTGAAAAGACAGAATTTTCTAGCCAAAACTTAATTACAGATGACGGATTTGTGAATGACAGTCTTTTTGTTAAGGAAGATGGTAAGTTTATGAAAGTTGAGGAAGCGAGAAAATTTATAATAGAAAAGATGGTATCTATGGGGCTTGTTGTTGGCTCTAAAATTGGAGATAATTTTGAAGACGCTTTAAATGATGAAGGAATAAAATTAAATAGAATTTCTCATACCGTTAAATGCGGTGAAAGAAGCGGAAAGCCAGTTGAGATACTTCTTAAAAATCAATGGTATTTAAGTTTATTACCTTTTAAGAGGGATTTTATGGAAGTTGTAAAACGCATAAATTTTTACCCTAGTCAAATGAAAATTCGCTTAGAGCAATGGATAGAAGGTTTAAATCAAGATTGGTGTATTTCTCGTGATAGATTTTTTGGAATATCAATTCCAGTTCGTGAATTTGAATTTATAGATAATGTTTCACGTAAAACAATGGATAATATAAAAAATGATTTTTATAGAGAGACGCTTAGCACTTTAATTCAAAAATCGGGAGGACTAGCAAAAGAAGATTACTTTGAAATGGAAGCACAAAATTTGCAAGACATGATGGAAAGTCCAGAGTATTTGAGCTTTGAAGATAGTTTTGTTTTGAGTGGTCTTGACTTAGAAGTTAAAAATATCGGTATTAAGAAGTATGTAATTGAAATTCATAGAAACCTAGATGGCGTGTTTAATGAATTTTTGTCAGAAGTTGGAGGAGAGAGGTGTGAAGGTGGTAAGTTTATATTGAAAGACGGAAAGTTAGAGTTTTTACAGCAATTGATTAAAGAAAAGTTAAACATGCTTGAAGAAGATTTAGGTATTTCTAATTTGCAAGTCAAAACTGAACCTGCGGTTTTTGACACTTGGTTTACAAGCTCCATTAGCCCTCAAGTTGCATTTGGAAGTTTGATGGAAACTCCCGTTTTTGACCTTCGCCCCCAAGCTCATGAAATAATAAGAACATGGGCGTTTTACACGATGGTAAAGTCTTATCTTCACTCTCTTGAGTTAAAATCGGAGGAAAAAAAGCCAAATGCAAAATCTCCTTTCAATTCCCGTGAATTTTTTAGAATGAAAGAGAATCCAAATATAATTCCTTGGAAGAGCGTAATGCTTTCTGGTTGGTGCCTTGCTAGCGATAAAACAAAAATGAGTAAATCTAAAGGCAATGTAATCACACCACTGAAATTAATTGAAGAAAAAGGAGTGGATACAATACGTCTTTGGTGTGCTTCTGCAAGTTTAGGTATGGATACCGCATATGATGAGAATTTTCTTGAAGAAGGAAAGAGGTTTGTTAACAAATTATGGAATGCATTTAAGTTTTTTGCACTAAAAGAGGAATATTTTGATGAAACGGCAAAAATTACAGAAAGTTTTGATAAATGGATAATTGCTCGTTTAAATGAAGTGTTAATTGAATACAAAATGCAAATGGATATTTTTGAGTATTCTAAAGCAAAAGATATTTTAGATAGCTTTTTTTGGAAAGATGTGTGTGACAATTATTTAGAGATTATAAAAGTGCGTTATTACGGTCTTGAAGCTTTAATTTATAAAGAAAATCCCTCTCAAAATCCTGACGAGGTTTTAGCAAAACAAAAGTCTGCGATTAAAACTTTAAAAATTATTCTTGAAAGTCTCTTAGTGTTGTATGCCCCATTTGCAACATTTATCACAGAAGAGCTTTCAATGAAGTTTTTTGGTTATTCAATTCACAAGAGAGGTTCGCTTAAAAATCTTTCTATCCCAAGTTTTGAAAACAACCTAACTGCTATTGAAGCATTAAGATTAATTGAATTTGTTCGTAAATATAAAAGTGAGAATTCTCTTTCCATGAATGCAAGTATAGATGAATTTAGCTTTACTGCAACTAACAATTTAACATCCTTCGAGGAAGATTTGAAAAACGTGACAAGTGTAAAAAATTTTAAGTTTTTATGAGAAAGAGCTTTTTTTTGGTTTTAGTTTGTATATTATTAAATTGCAATCTATCTTTTGCTAGTTATGATAAGTCTAAATTTGGAGACTACAAAGTTGGAAATCCCTACAAAATTGGCAAAAAAGAATATATTCCTAAAAAATACAACTCGCTTGAAGAAGAAGGTTATATATCTTGGTATGGCCCTGGTTTTCATGCAAAAAAAACAGCAAATGGAGCTAAGTTTAATAAAAACTCTTACACGGTAGCACATAAAACTCTTCAAATGCCTGCCGTTATTGAAATTACAAATTTGGAAAATGGTAAAAAATTAATTGCAGTTGTCAACGATAGAGGGCCTTTCTCCGAAACTCAACATAGAATTTTAGACGTATCAGAAAAAATCGCTAAAGATTTAGACTTTTTAAAAAAAGGAGTTGTACGTGCTAGAATAAAATTTTTACCAAAAGAGACGCAAAGATTAATGCAAGGAAAGAGTATAAAATTAGGTTTAGTTTCAAATCCAGTAAAAACAAAGGAATTTACTCCTCAAAAACAAGTTGTTTCACGTGAAACAACAAAAACTGATTTCAGTCAAGGATATCTAGTTGGAGTTTATATTCAAGTTGGAGTATTTAAAAATCCCAATAATGCAATAAGTGTATTGAGAAAATTAGAGAATGATGGCATTAAAGAAGCAAAAATAACAACAGAAAAAACAAAAAGCGGAGATAGTGTTGAGATTGTGAGAATTGGACCTTTAAATGAAGAGATACAAGAAAAAACCTTGACTAAAGTCAAAAATCTTGGATACTCTAATGCACGAATATTAACTTTAAACTAAAATATGAAAATTCTAAAAGCACAAAAACTAAATCAGGATTTATCTATTACAATTATAACCTTCTATTACTTTGCTACAATTAAGGAAGGTATTCATTTATTTAGGGATAAACTTGAAGACTTTTGCAGAAAGCATAATATTTTTGGAACTGTTTTAATTGCAGAAGAGGGCGTTAACGGAACTCTCTCTATTGCGAATGAAGATGTTGAAAAACTATATTCTTTTTTCGAAGTTTATGAAGAATTTAAAGACATTACATTTAAAGAAAGTTATTATAAAACCCATGCTTTTGGAAAATTAAAAATTAGAATAAAAAAAGAAGTTGTTTCAAGCGGGGAAGCAAGGTGTGAATACAACCCTGGATTTTATGTTGAACCTAAAGATTGGGACACTTTTATATCAAGACCAGATGTTATCAACATTGATACAAGAAACGATTTTGAATATATAATTGGCACTTTTAAAGGCTCTATAAATCCTAAAACTGATACATTTCGTGAATTTAAAGAATGGTGTGAAATTAATTTAAAAGATAAAAATCAAATTATAGCAGGCTTTTGCACTGGAGGAGTGAGATGTGAAAAATCTACCTCTTGGTTAAAAAAAGCAGGATACAAAAATGTTTATCACTTAAAAGGTGGTATCATTGGATATTTCATTGAAACAGGAAATGAAAATGGAATGTGGAGAGGAGATTGTTTTGTTTTTGACGATAGAGTTGTAATTAACGATAAACTAGAATCATGTTAATTTTGCAAAAATGGCATTCTATTGGAAACGACTTTTTGATTTCAAAGCTTGAATTATCTAAGGAGGAAATAACAAGGCTTTGTGATAGAAAATTTGGCATAGGGGCGGATCAGTTTGTTTTAATTCAAGAAGAGGAGAAAAAAGTCATTCGCTTTTTTAATCAAGATGGCACGGAGGCGGAAATGTGTGGAAATGCACTAAAATGTGTTACTAGCATTTTGCATCAAGAGACTTTAAAAACTGAATTTATCTTAAAAACGAAAAAAGGTTTAATAGAATGCAAAATAGAGGAGGATGGTCTTTCCAAGGTGAATTTGGGCAAACCTCTTGAAGTAAGGGCGTTAAAAGAGGGCTTTTATGTGAATTTAGGAAACCCTCACCTTGTTATTTTTTGCAAACCTAATGACGACTTTATTGAACATAAGGGAAAGGAGATGCAGGTAAAATTTAGCGAAACAAACGGGATTAATGTGTCTTTTGTTGAAGTTATCGATAAGCAAAAATTATTAGTTAGAACATTTGAAAGAGGGGTAGGGGAGACGCTTTCTTGTGGTAGTGGCTCTTGTGCTTCATTTATTGCATCTTTTAACAAAGGCTTGGTTGAAGGTGCGGTGCAAGTTTTTAATAAAGGTAGTAAAAAAGTTCTTGCATTTAAAGAAAGTTGTCATCTAATTTCTTTTGAGAGTGAAAATGTTGTACTTAGAGGAAAAGGAACAAAAGTAGCAGAAATAAAAATTTATTAAGTAAGTTTAAGTAATGATATGAAGACTTTTTTTGACTTGTTAAAAAAAATAGAAGTTAACCACCCAAAGCAGAATTTTCTATCTTTGCTTGCAAATGGAGAATCTTCTAGTTTACAATACGGATTATGCTTAGAGTATATAAGTAATATAGCCAATTTTTTAGCCATTAAAGGTTTTAAAAAGCAAGATAAGATAGTAATTATAATGGAATCTTCTCCTTTGTGGCTTTGTGTTGATTTGGCAATAACAAAGTCAGGTTGCATATCCGTCCCTATGTTTTCCAATCTTTCCTTTGATAATATGGTTTATCAATTTGAAAATTGCGAGGCAAAGGCAATCTTTCTTCAAGATGAAAATGTTTTTAACATAGTAAAAAAAACAGGCTATAAATTTGAATATATATTTATTTTAAATCAGCTTTCTCAAGATTTTATAGAAAAAAATCACGAATTTAACATTATTTCAATTGAAGAAATAGCAAAACAGGGGTTTTTGTATAAAATTGAGGCAAGAGATTTGCTTGATGAAATTGAAAAAAATGTAAATGAAGACGATACAGCAACAATAATTTACACAAGTGGAACATCAGGGAGACCAAAAGGCGTTGAACTAACGCATAAAAACCTTATCTCCCAACTTGGCATGATAGATGTAGGTTTTGAAAATGTCTTAAAATCTAGCGAAGATTGCGTGTTTTCCTTTTTACCTTTGGCTCACATTTTTCAAAGAACGGTAACATATTATTTTATATCAAAATGTGTTAATTTTTACTTTTCAAACGATATTAAATCTATATCTGACGATTTAGAAAAAGCGAAGCCATCAGCAGTTACGGTTGTTCCTAGGTTTTTAGAGAAAGTGAAAAATGGATTGAATGAAAAAATCAAAAACAATCCGTCTAAAATACAAAAACTAATTGGAAGGCTTTGCTATAATTACGCACTCAATCACGAGCCAACAAAAAGACATAGTTTTTTATATAAAATTTACGATAAAATCTTATACTCTAAAATAAGACAAAAGTTAGGTGGCAAAATTAAAGCAATGATATGCGGAGGAGCTTCCTTGCCAGATGAAGTCTATCGTTTTTTTATAAATATTGGAATTCCACTTTATCAAGGATATGGTTTGACTGAAACATCTCCAGTTGTTGCAGTTAATACTCCAGATGAAAGTAAGATTTACACAATTGGTAAGGCAATGAGGGGAATTGAAGTTAAGCTAACCGAAGAAAGAGAGCTTTTAGTGAGAGGTCCAAATGTAATGAAAGGGTATTATAAAATTGGTAATGATGACGCTAGAGCTATCGATGAGAGCGGGTTTTTATATACAGGTGATTTAGCGGAGATTGATAGTGAAGGTTACATTAAAATTATAGGACGCAAAAAAGAGCAATTTAAAACATCAAACGGAAAGTTCATTAACCCTATTAAAATAGAAAGTATGTTAAATGCAATTCCTTACATAGAAACTTCTTGTGTTATTGCAGAAGGTAGACCGTTTGTAACAGTTATACTCTTCCCAAACGATGCAGGAGTTAGTAGAATATCGGAAGTTCAACTTTCTCTTCCAGCCTATATAAGGCAAATAAACGAGCAGCTTGACAGACACGAAAATATACATTACTTTCATCTAAATTCAAAGCCAGCTTCAATTGAGGGGGGGCAGATAACTCCATCAATGAAAGTTGTGAGGAGTGCAATTATAAATCAGTTTAAAAAGGTAATTGAAGATTTTTATTCAAGAATTCATTAAACTTTTTCTAAAAGATATTTTAATTGCTTGTTTCTAACATTATTGCACTTCGTAATTTTATAAAAGTTTTAGCAAAACACTTTTTATAATTTGTTTAAAGTGGTTTTCTTGCAATAATTAAATACATATTGCAAAAGCATTTTTATTTGCCCCTTTTTTGACAACACTTATTTCAAATACTCTCAAAGAGGGAATATATCTAACACCATCTCTATCTTTAAATGTATTACTAGGAATAAAACCGATGCTTAAATTTATTTTCCTTTTCGCAAATTCAGGAATTATCTTCCCTTCCACAAAAAGCCCTCTATCGTTTTGAGTTATTCTTTCAATAACTCCTATCTTTTTTTTTGGGTTATGCTCTAATAATAAAGGAAGATGACAGGCTTTATCCCACTTTGCACCTCCCAATATTACATCTTTATTTAAATCTAATTGATTAAAAATGCTTGCATAACCATAAAAAAACTTGCTATTTTTAAACATTTTTATTAAGATTTTTCATATTTATAATATATCTATTTATTTTTAGTAAGCAAAATATGTTAATTAATTTATTAAAATCTAAAATCCACAGAGCAAGCGTTACGGGTAGTGATTTAAACTACGAAGGCTCAATTTTTATAGATGAAAGCTTAATGAAAAAGGCAAATATTCTTCCATATGAAAAAGTGGAAGTTTATAACATCAATACTGGAGCTAGATTTTCTACATATGCCGTTCCTGTTGAAGTTGAAGGTTCTATTTGTTTAAATGGTGCGGCAGCGAGGCTTGTGCAAAAGGGAGACCTAGTTATTATCTGCACTTTTGCAATGATGACAGAAGAAGAGGCGAAGAATTTTAATCCGACTGTAGTTTTAATGTAAATTTCGGTAATTATTTACTTGATAAATCAAAAATGTCAAATTAATCAATCTTTATAATTTGGCATTAACAAACATTAATTACTTATTTAACAATTATCTTATCTCAAAAAAGTGAATTAAGTGTCCTAAGGAGCGTGGAAGTCGGGATTTATATTTTTCAATCAAAAAAAGAAAGAAGTAATATCAATTTAGCAATAATACAAAAAGAATGAGTTCAAATTGATAAAATATAATTCATCAAGAAGGGAAGCGTTGGGCTTTTAATTAGAATTAGAAGTGCAAAAGAATGTGATACATTTGAAGATAAAATCAAAGTAATGCTAAATTAGACAACTATCTAGTTTATAAAGAATTAACAACCAAAAGAAAGCAAAAATATTCAAATTGCATCTTAAAATTGTTCTTTTGGAGTGCTGTTAATTAATGTTTTTCAATGCCTTATTATTTATGTAAGAAAAATCTATATTCAATCTAAGATTGTAATTTTAAATATGTAAAAAGCTTTAAAACCTTAATTTATCTTTAAATAGAATAAAAAATATTGATTAAATAGGTTGTTTTTACTTGACTTTTGATTTTATTTTACTACTTTCTATGATGTGAAATATGCAATTACTATGTTTATGTCGGAGGAGATTAAAAAAACTTATTTTAGTGGGTTTTCAAGTGCAAAAACCATAACTTTAAAAAAGCCTATAAATCCGCAAACAAAGATTTTTGCTAAAAATGAGAATACTCAAATAAGCAGTGAAGAGGGCGAGATGCAAGCTTCAAAAAAGCAAAAATTTGAGAGCTTTTTAACGTATAGAAAGCGTCTTTCTCGCCTTGCAATAGTTCAAGGGCTTTACTTCTACGAGCAATTTTCCGTATTTAGCAAGGTTCCGTTTACAGATGAAGAAAAGGCAAATGAAGTTTACAGAACAATCATTTACTTTTACAAAAGAATGTTTTTCTACGAAAAGTATGGAACAAACAAGAAAAATAAAAAACTAGAAGAACGCTTCGTAAGAGGGATTATAACATACTACGTGCTAAACTCCGAAAAAATTGATAACTATATTAAAAAATATTTATCAAAAAAATGGAGAATTAGCCGACTAAACTCTATCTTAAGAGCTGGGCTTAGAGGGGCAATTTGTGAAGCTTTATTTTCTCATAAAAAGCAATTTAAGCTTATTATTTGTGAGTATACAGACTTAGTCGCAACTACATTTTTAGAAGAAAAAGAAATTGCTTTTTTTAATGCTATATTAGACAATATAATAAAAGAAATTAAAGAAAATTATGAATAAAAATCAAATAGCATTGGTTTTTCCCGGTCAGGGGTCTCAAACTTCTGGCATGGGGAAAGATTTATACAACAATTTCAAGGCATCTAAAGATGTCTTTGATGAAGTGGACGACTCTTTAAGTTTTCCTCTTTCTAAAATAATTTTTGAAGGCACGGAAGATGATTTAAAAAAAACAGAAAATACACAACCTGCGTTAATGGCAACATCAATTGCAACTCTAAGAGCTTTAGAGGATTTATCAAACAAAAAAGCTTCTCAGTTTGCAAAAGTTTTAGCTGGACACTCTTTAGGGGAGTACTCCGCACTTGTAGCTTCTGGCTCTCTATCGCTTAAAAACGCATCAATAATTTTGCGTAAAAGAGGGGAATTTATGTCAAATGCAATGCCAAAAGGAGGAGCTATGCTTGCAATTATCGGTTTAGAGGAGGACGGAGTTTTAAAATTAATTCAAGCATCAAAAGGCAATTTAACACTAGTTATTGCAAATGACAACGCAAATGGACAGTTGGTGCTAAGCGGAAACGAGGAGGCTATTCTTAAGGCTCAATCTATTGCTAAAGACTTTGGTGCAAAAATGGCAGTAAAGCTTGAAGTTAGTGGGGCTTTTCACTCTCCCCTAATTTCAAAAGCAGCACAGCAAATGAGGGAGGAGCTTTCTAAATATGAAATTAACCTACCAAACATACCTATAATTAATAATTTAAATGCAAATTACTATAAAGAGAAGTCCGAAATGATAGATATACTGTCAAAACAAATAATCTCAAGAGTTAGATGGAGGGAAACGATGATAAAAATGAAAGAGGATAACATAAAATATGCAATTGAATTAGGCTCTGGCAAGGTTCTTTGCGGTTTATTTAAAAGGACAGTAAAAGAAATTGAAACCTTTAATGCGGGTAACAAGACAGAAATAGAAAATCTTCTCAATTTAATATCCTAAAATATTTTTCCCAATCTAAAACAAATTTTACACAAATCTAAAGCCATTCTTTTCCCACATTTCCAGTTAAATTAATTTAGTTTATCTATTATTTAGATAACTTTTATAAAGTTAAGCGAAATATTATATTTGATTTATCCTCCAAAATATAGTTATATTACTTTTAATTTTAATTACTTGATATGTCAAAAGATATAAACAACACTATAGCGTCAAAGATGAAAATGGTGCGAAAAATGAACGGCTTAAACTTAAACGACGTAAGTAAGATTCTCAACGTCTCTCCTCAGCAGGTTCAAAAATACGAATCAGGGATAACTCGAGTTCCATTTAGTAAGTTATTCTTATTTGCAAGTTATTTTAAAATTTCTCCAGAGTTTTTCTTTAAAAAAGAAGATTAAACTTATAAGAATGGATAAAAATCCCTCATTTTAAGGTTTTAACTATAAAATTGATCGCTTTTTTGAAGCTTTCCTTTAAACACGGTGTAAGTAATTATGCTACAAAGAATAACAACGGGGAGCATAACAATTATTATCCAAAATGTCAATCTCATCGCTGGCTCCGAGTTTGCTGCCTCAAAAATTGTATAATTTGGAAACAATAAGTAAGGCCACATAATAAAAACCTTCTTAGTAAGAGATGTTAAAAATATAGATGTAGTTAAAATAAATGTCTTAACTGTGTGAGATTTTTCTTTTAAAGACTTTAAAAGAAAAATAAAAATAAAAAATGCTAAAATGCTAAGCAATGCATAAACTCCAACTCTTAAGTTTGAATTAAAGAACTGCTCTTTTAAACCTTCTTGAGAGTAAAGAAGCCAACCTTCCATCACGAAAGTTCCAATAAAAGAAATCAAAACAAGAGGTTTTATCATTCTAACCGCACTCTCCGCAACCTCACCATCCATTTTGTATCTTGCAAAAGAAAGTCCTAAAATTGAATAAACAACAACGGTTAAAATTCCGGAAACGATGTTAAATGGAGTGATAAAGTCAAGCACACCTCCAAGATAAACCCCATCTTTCATGTTTAAACCTACAAAAGCTCCCGCAAAAAGCACACCTTGAAGAAAAGAGGCAAGAAAAGAGCCTAAAAAGAATGTGAAGTCCCATATTTTTTTATCCTCTCCTTGAGCTTTTAACCTAAATTCAAAAGAAAGACCGCGAATAAATAGCCCAGCAACCATTAAAATTGCCGGAATGTAGAGAGAAGGTAAAACTCCAAAATAAACAACTGGAAAAGCGGCAACACCTATTGTTCCAACATAAATCAACCAAGTCTCGTTTCCATCCCATAAAGGAGCAATGGTGTCCATTAATTTACCTCTATGTTCTTTTTTAAAGCATAAAAATGTATTCCCTATTCCTAAATCAAAACCATCTAAAACAGCGTATACCACTAAACCTAAAACTAAAAAAAATGCAAGTATGCAAATTATTGTAATGAGTGTCATATTAAATGATTAAATTATTTTAACTTTTTTTCCTGCTCACCATAAACTTCTATTAAGTCTACACTTTCAAGACCTTTAGTAAAGAGTTTTTTGATATAAACATACAAAGGAACTAAAATTAAAATGTAAAGTATTATTATAGAAATTAAACTAAAGGCAACTTGACCTGATTTTAAATTTGCAGAACCTGCATCCTTAATTCTCATAATGTTGTAGATTATCCAAGGTTGTCTTCCTATTTCAGTTACAAACCAACCAGCGATCACGGCAATGGGGCCTGTGTATCCAAAAATAGAAACCATGTAAAGAAAAATCTTATTTTCAAATAAGTTCTTTTTAAACCTTAAATACAAACTAAAAACCGCAATAGCAAGATATAAAAACCCAAGCCCAACCATTACTCTAAAGGAATAAAACACTAGTGCAACGTTAGGTCTATCTTCTTTTTTCCAATCTTTTAAACCTTGAACTTCTCCATCAAAAGAGTGAGTTAAAATGAAGCTCGTTAATTTTGGTATAGCAATTTCAAATAAGTTTTTCTCCTCTTTTTGACTAGGAATTGCAAAAAGAATAAGTGGAACACCAGATTTAGTCTCCCACAAACCTTCCATAGCGGCAACTTTTACAGGTTGATACTTAAGAGTATTTAAACCGTGCATATCCCCCACAAGTATTTGAAGTGGAGCGAAAATCGTCAAAAGCCACATAGCAACCGAAAAACCTGCCCCAGCAACGGCAACTTCTTTCTTCTTAATAAGGTAGTAAGCAAGGACGGCAGAAGCAAGAAGAGCTCCTGTTAAGTAAGAGGCAATAAGCATATGAAACAAACGATAAGGCATTGAAGGGTTAAATATTATCTCCTTCCAGCTTACAACGTGCAAAACTCCATCTATCAATTCAACTCCAGAAGGTGTATGCATAAATGAATTTATAACAATAATCCAAAAAGCAGAATTATGAACTCCAACAAATACAAAGAATGTTGCAAATAAGTGAACCATAGGATGAACCCTCTTCCAACCAAATAACATAATACCAATGAATATAGCTTCAAAGAAGAATGCAGTTAATGTTTCTGCAGCAAATAAAGGGCCAACAGCAGGGGCAGCAAATTGAGTGAATTTTGCCCAGTTCGTTCCAAATTGAAACGCCATTGGAATTCCGGTAACAACTCCAACTGCAAAATTTATCGCAAAAAACTTAGCAAAAAATCTAAACGCCGATATATAGTTTTTATTTTTTGTCTTAATCCATAAAACTTCTAAAAGTAAAAGTAAAAGTGCAATACCAATGGTAATTGCGGGAAATATTATATGATAGGCAATCGTGAACGCAAATTGAATACGAGAAAGCATGTTAGCATCAAACATAACTAAAAACTATTTTTCATCTTGTTTATTTATAAAACAAAAAAACAAAAAAGTCAATTATAAAAATATTCTTTCTTACTTTAGAAACTTAATAAAAATACATATAAATAAATTTGACTTTTAGTAAATTTTATAATACTTAAACATGAAAAATAAGTATAAATTTATTTTATGGTAATTAGAAGGATTTTTGGTAATCCAAAAAACCGAAAAAATAGGCAAGAACTATCAAAAATTAACTCTTCAAAGGAAATTTTTGTAAAAAAAAGAAAAAAGTTAGAAGATGACGAAAGTGGTGATAGCTCTGAATTTAGAGATGGTTTTAACATTTTTGGAGATATGTTCAAGTATGAGTACTTTAAAGATGTCAAAAAAATTAAAATCTCAAATGCGGAGGAAGGCTCTGACCAAGAAACTTTGAAACATCCTAAATTAAAAAATAAAAAAGTGGATGTAATATACAGCGACTTCACAGGCGGAGTCTTTGACGTAAAAGAAGGGCGTAATCAATCACAAAACGATGAAAATGCAATTTCAAACACAGTAATAACAGACAACGTAGGTAATAAAATTGTTAAACCTATCAAAAGAAATAAAAACAAAAATTCAATTATAGGGTTTTAAATTTATTTAAATATTTTTCTATATATAAAAATTTAATAATTATTAATTGTTTAAAAAGTTCAAATCTCAAAAATAATTATTTTTTTTATAATATTTTATTAAAAAAACTTGCAATTTTAAAAATGTTTGTAACTGATTATAAATGTTTATAACTTTTAGTTTTGAACAATTTTAAACAATTACAAACAACATATGAACATGATAAAAAGAATTTTAAACATAGCGTTTTTATTGATTATTCTACTTATAGGATTATTCGTATTTTTTTTAAAAAGTGATTATACAAATTTAACAACAAAGGAAGAAGGGTATATACTACTTATTGAAAAGGGGGATAATATAAGAAAAATAGCAGAAAAATTGGATATAAATGATATCTACAAAAAACCATTTACCGCCTTTTTTGTAATGAGGTTAATGCTTAAAGGCAAATCAATTAATGCTGGAGAGTATGAAATTTTAAAAAATGACTCCCTTTTTGACTTAGTTCATAAAATTAAACACAAAATTCACTATTATCGAAAAATCACATTTATAGAAGGAGAAACCGCCTCAAGATACTTAGAGCAAATTAATTACTCCTTTGGTCTTTTAGGAAATGCAACAGAAGAAATCAAAGAAGGTTATTTCATGCCAGGAACTTACAATTATCTATACGGAGAAACAAAAAACTCATTAATTAAGCGCGCAAGGGAGGATATGATAAACTTCGTCAACACTGAGTTTTCAAAAATAGAAAACAAAGAAGAATTTTATTTAAAAAACATAAACGAGATAATAAGCCTTGCTTCAGTTGTTGAAAAGGAGAGTGGAATTGGCTTAGAGCGTAAATTAATTGCAGGAGTATTCTTAAACAGGCTAAAAAAAGGAATGAGGCTACAGTCAGACCCTACAACAATATACGAAATAACAAAAGGAAAGTATAAACTAGATAGACCTTTGACATATGCGGACTTGACAATAAAAGGAGAATATAATACATACTACATAAAAGGTATCCCCGCTTTTCCAATTGCTTCACCAGGTAAGGAATCTATAATAGCGGTTTTAAATCCGCAAAAAACAGAAAGCTTATTCTTTGTAGCAGATGGAAACGGAGGGCATAATTTCTCTGATAGTTACGAAGAACATTTAGAGAACGTTAAAATTTATAAGCAATCTTTAAAAAAAGATGAAACAAAATGAAAACAATAACTCAAGCTCATCAGATTATATATCCTCTCGTGTAAAAAGCGGAGAGTATTTTAATGATGCAAAAGACTGGCTTTACAAAATTTATATTTCCCCGTACAAAACAAAAATTGATTTACTGATAATAATTATCGTAACCGCAATTGTTATAGTATTTTTTGTCTTGACATCATTTTTTGGAGTGCAAGCAGTTAAGCAAAAAAATGGAATTGTAACTTTAGAAAGCGACTTTGAAGATGAATACATAATTCAAAAAATCCCAAAACATTACATAAACAACGAAAAAAACATAATCCGTTTTGTCTTAGAAAGTTATATAGAATTTTTTGAAAGTTATGAAACAACAAGGTATAATATATATGAAATTACAAACAAAATTACAGTCATAAGGCAAAATTCAAGTAAGCAAGTTGGAGATAAGTTTGAAAGAATATTAAGAGAAAATTACTTAAATGAAATACTTTCTGGCTTTACTAGAAAGGCTAAAATAGACAAATTTGAATTTATAGAACCAGAAACTTAAACTTCATCTTACCATCAAAATCTGCAACAAAAGTCCGTGCTTATTTAACTTCCTTTGTTTTTAATGAAGATGGTAAATTTTTAGTAAAAGAAGAAAAGCGAGTAGTTGAAATAGGATACACTTACAAAGGTATAGAACGAGATAAAGACGGAAATTTAGGTAATTTAAATTTAAAGGTAACGGCTTATAATTACATAATTTGATATACTCTACTTAGAGGCGAACAGGATTTATGGAGTAAATAAATCTTTACCTCCAGTATTTTTAGGATTTTACTCTTGTAATTTTACCTATCTTTAAACCCCACACAACTTAGTTATCTACTATAATTTGTCATATAGTTGTAAGTTTTTTAAGTTATCAAAATATAACTTTATCGTTAAATTATTTATAAGTATAACTTATTATAAATTTTTAATACATTATTATAATGCAAACTTAATATTACTTTGACATACTAAGGAATATTTTTTATACTTAAGATAAGTTTATTTTAAAATATGATTGCTTGGGTTTTTCTTGTTTTTGCCTCTATTTGCGAAGTAGTGTGGACTTATTTTATGAAAGTTTCTGACGGATTTTCTAAGTTAAAGCCCGCTATTTTAATGGTTATTTTTAACATACTTAGCACCATTTTTCTCGCCCTTGCAGTTAAGGACTTACCAATAAGTGTTGCGTATCCAATATGGACTGGCATTGGTGCAATGGGAACTGTTGCAATTGGAATTTTAGCTTTTAACGAAAGTAAAAGCTTCAAAAATACTTCTTTTTAACAATGATACTTCTTGGAATTATTGGCTTAAAAGTTGTATAATCTTTATTATTTTTTATTTTTTTATGTCAAATTTTATTGTGTGGATGGCTCTTTTAGGTGCTGGAATTTCTGAGGTTATTTGGGCTTATTTCATGAAGCAGTCGGAAGGTTTAACAAAACTTGTTCCTTCTGCGTTATGTATATTTGTGATGATAATTAGTATGGGACTTTTAACTTTCAGTACTAAGTATTTACCAATTAGCATAGCTTATCCTGTGTGGGTGGGAATTGGAGCAGCTGGAACCGTAATTGCTGGAGCAATGTTTTTTGAAGAATCTATATCCGTTTTAAAAGTTGTGTTTTTAGCAATGATAATTGGGGGAGTTATAGGTATTAAATTATCTTAATTTCTCAAATAAAAATATTTGTTTATCTTGTAAAAAGATTGTATAATAATATTTAGATTAATCTTTTACGCTATGGATAATGACTTGCAAGACATTGCATTGCAAATTGAGAATTTTAAATCCTTTATCTTGCAATTAATTCAGGCTCAAGGTTTTGAATTTAAGAGAAAAAAAACCCCAGATGGTTCTATTACTGTTGAAGTGTTTCCTAGGTTTATTACCCCAAAGTTAGATTCTATTCCCAGAATGTTAAGGGCGGTAAAAATTTTAAGATTAGATACAAGTCCTCTAATTAACAAGATTGCTGCTTCCATGGCAGAAGCTATAAGTAATGCAATAGAAAAGAGAATTTATAGAAACGAAATAATTGCAAAAGTAGAAACCTTTAATAATGAGATAGAAAAAATTTTTAAAGAATTGTTAAGCCGAAGAAAAGATAGTAAAGTAAATGAAAAAGATGTCAAAAAGTATATACTTAAAGATAAAAAAGATACTAAATTAGAAAAAATAGTTAAGGATATGGTTGCCAATTTGGAAGCTTTAGAAGATATTAAAGAATACAAAAAGAAATGTAAGGAGTACGATTTAGGTTCAAAAATTGCTTTTGATAATTTATTACCTGATTATGCCACCTTCTCATATGTTTTAACCCCAGAAGAGGTAAAAATTGCTTTTGATAATTTATTACCTGATTATGCCACCCTCTCATATGTTTTAACCCCAGAAGAGGTAAAACCAGAAGATTTAAGTAATAGCAAATACAGAAGTCCAACATTTAAAGACCCAAAAAATCGATAAACTTACCACTATACGAATTTTTAATTCCATTATAAATTAAATTTTTTGCCTTTTCTATCGCATCTTCCAAGTTATACCCCAAAAACAAAAAGGCACATATGGCGGAGGATAATGAGCAACCAGTGCCCCTAACATTTTTTTTTAAATCAATGCTAGGCAATGAGAAGTCTCTGATTATGTTTCCATCTTTCATAAGTCTATCCGTGCCACTTTTAAATGATTTTACAAGTATGTAAGAGTGATAGTTTTGTAAATCCAATTCTTTAAATTCTTCAAGATTGGGTGTTATTAAGAAGCTTTTTTTTGAAAGTTCAAGAACAACCTCTTTGTTTTGCAAAATAGCCCCATTTGTTGCTTTTAAAGGAGTATCTAAAATAATCTTGATATTTTTTGCCGAAAGTGTTTCGGTCAATTCTTTCGCAAGTTCTAAACTTCCAACCATTCCAATTTTAGCAAATTCTATTTCCGCCTCTTCAAATATACTTTCTAAGCTTAATTTTAAGGCTTCTTTTGGTATAACAAAATTACCAAATCCTTTTGAGTTGTTTTGAACCGCAACTCCTGTTGAAATAAAGTAAGGATTTAAACCAAGGTGTTGTGCAACCCTAAAGTCTGCTAAAATGCCAGCACCACCTGTTCCATCAAAGCCCCCAATTAAAATGAAGCTTTTCATTTAACTTTTAATTTGCTTTAAAACAAGTTCCTTGCAATTTTTTATATTCCAACTAGAAGGAACCTCGGATGCAAATATTTCATCAGTGCATGTGTTTTTACATTTAAAGTAATCTCTGCTAAAACTTCCTGATATTTCATTGCATGTTATTTCAAGGTTATTATTACAGATCGCAGGTTTTACCACCCCAATTTGTTTTGTAAATATGATTTCTGTTCTATCTTTTACTTTAGTGCACTGAGTCTTACCATTAGTTGTTTTTTCTGTAAACATTTCACAACTAGCTCTTGTACATTCTAGTAAGTCACAATTACTGTTGGTAATTTTGTCTTTCACTTTTTCAAGATTTAAAACGTTTTTAAATCCTATTTTCTGACTCAGATTTTCTGTCGTTTCAAGGCAAGCAAGTGCTTGATTTTTAGTGCAAAGCCCACTACTTGAGCCTGTTATCTGTATAACCAATTTTTGAGCTCCAATTAAAATTCCAATTCCAGTAATTATTTGTGCAAAAGTTATAAGACCAAACTTACCAATAAATAAATATATACCAGCAAAACTTGCCGCAAATAAACCTACATACTTGATTATATCTGATTGAACAAATGATACAAATCTACATATTGCAATGTTAACCGCATTTGCAACGCAAATTCCAGAATTCGCCTCCCCAACCGAACCTGAGCAATAATAACCTGCGGCACAAGGATAATTAACCCCACAGGATTGATATTGTTCATTCCCAAAACTTAGTTTTGTAAAAAAGATTGAAAATATAATTGTAAAAATTGTAAAACCAGCTTTCATATTAAACTTGACATTCGTTATATAATAAATTAACACTAAAATAAGTTATATGTCAATTTTTATTTTTATGGCTTTAAAAAAAGAAATCTTTGAAGATGTTATAAAGTCTAATTTTAAAGATGTTAAATTTATCTTGACTGATATGGTGGGAGATGAAGACCATTACAGCCTTGAGATATCATCTCCAGAATTTGACGGGCTTTCAATTTTACAAAGTCATAAATTAATAAACAAAAAATTAAAAGACTATATAGGCAGCAAAGTGCACGCTTTAACAATTTTAAGCATTAATGTAATTTAAAAGATATGGATTTAAAAAGAATGATGTCTCAATTGCAGAACCAATCTGCTATGCTACAAAAAAAGATGGAAAGCCTAGAAATAAAAGGAGAAGCAGGAGGAGAAAATGGAGTTTTTATTTTAATGAATGGTAAATTTCAAGTTAAGGATATAAAAATTAAGTTTTTACCATCAGAGCAAGGGGACCTAGAAATTTTAGAAGACCTAATTAAAAAAGCTCTTGAAACTTGTTATGACCAAATTGAAAAAGAAATAAAAAAATACACGGGAGGAATGTTTTAAAAAATGCAGTCAACATTTAATTTTTACAAACTTTTAGAAAGCTCGCTTTTAACTTCGGCAATTTCAACTATTTCTAGCAAAGTTATGGAATTTGGAGAAAAGACAATCGTTTTCTTTGAAACAGACCAAGAAATGAACCAAGTTGACGAAAAATTATGGACTTTTTCTCAAAGTGAATTTATGCCACATTTATGTTTTAATGCAGAAGAATTTGAGGAATTTAAAGATGAAGTCCCCCTACTTTTAACTACACAAAAACAAAATGATATAGAGGCGGAAAATTTAATTATCTTAAAACCCTTTAACGAGGTTGAATTCTTTATAAATTTCAAAAAAATATTCTTTTTATTCTCCTCAGAAAATCAAGAAGAATTAACAAATGCAAGAAATTTTTGGAAGGAAATTGCGTCTAAAAAAGATAAATTTGCAAGCAAATTTTACGAACAAGGAGAAGATAAAAAGTGGAAATTAAAAGCCTAATTTATGAAAGAGAGTTTAAGCTTTCATGCTAAAAATTTCAATATTATCTTAAAAACCTTTTTAAACGCCCTGCCCTATCATAATTCAGGGGAAAAACTCATTAAAACTGCGATTGAATACTCCCTACTTGAAGGAAATCCCAAATTTATACGTTCCTTTATTGTCTTTGAAACCGCAAAAATGCTTGGAGGAAAAATAAACAATAACATCACAAATCTTGCAATTGCAATTGAAATGCTTCATTCTTATACTTTAATTCATGACGACTTACCCTCAATGGATAACTCTGAATTTAGAAGGGGGGTTAGCGCTGTTCATAAAAAATTTGGCGAAAGCACCGCGATTTTAGCAGGAAACTCTCTTCAAGTAATGGCTTTTGAAGTTTTAGTAAGGCTCAAGAATTTTGACATTATAAAAGAATTTTGTAAAGTTGCAGGTTTTAATGGAGTTATGTCTGGTCAAGTTCTTGATTTAAATCCAGAGTTTAAAAAAAATGAATTTGAGGAAATGAATTATAAAAAAACTGGAGTTTTAATAGAGTTTTGCTTAACTTCCACCGCTATTTTATTAAAAAGAGAAGATGTTATATATAAATTAAAAGAGTATGGTAAAAATTTAGGAATTGCCTACCAAATGCAAGACGATTTACTTGATGAAGGAGAAGGGGGATATTCTTACTTAACACATCTAGGTGGTAGAAAATTCCTGGAAGATAAGCTTCAAGAAACTATTGAAATTTGCAAGCAAAGTATAGTAAATATAGCAAATAATGACGTGCTTTTCAATTTACCAAAAGCCCTGTCAAAAAGAGCATATTGATTTTAGCAAAAAAATAAGATATTATATCTAAGCCCGTAAAAATAAATATATGTTTAAATTACTCCTCTCTATTTTTATGTTAATACTAATGCCACTAAGAATGCTTTTTGTATTCTCGTTGCTGTTTAATGTAATTTTTATAATTATAATCCATAATTTTGTTGTAAATGATACTTACTTAAAAACTACAGAACACTATAAAAAAATTGAAACTTTAGGGGAAAGAGCCATAGAGAGAGCTTGTAGCTTTAGTATAGAATGCTCTTTAAAAGTTTACGCTAAAGAAGGGGACTACATAAAACAAACATTTGAAAAAACTCTTAACAAAGAAAAAGTAGAAAAAAAATCAATTTTAGAAAGCATAAAATCACCAATAAAAAAATTAATTGCAGAGGCGGATATTAAATCATTAATAACAAAAACTCCTTCTAACTCATGCATAATAACAGATTTAAAAGATACAATTATTTGCGAGGCAGATGAGATTGTAGGTATTTTTAAAGCTGAAGATTGCCAGTCCTGCCTTGAAACCTTTAGAAAAGAGTTTAAAAGCTTAGAAAAGAAGCACTATAAAAGCCTAATAATAAAATTAACCCATAGAATGTATAATTTTTTTTCAAGCTTTTTTAAATCAAAAAATTTAGAACCTCAGAATTTTTTTGATGATAAATTAAAAGAAAAAATTGAAGATTTAATCTTGAACTGAATTTTTTTAAAAATTATCTCCCTCCGTTTTATTCAATATTTACAAGCTTTTTTAAATATAATAAAAAAAAAGTTAAAATTTTTTTTAAAAAACACTTGACTTTTTAAAAAGTTTAAAACAAATAATAATTCCAAAGACGACGAAAGCGAAAGCAAAAGCGTCTAAAGATTAAGTTGTGAAGAGAAATAAAGGCAAATCCAAAAATGTGCTTGAACAATAAGTTTTGTTCTGCATACAAAAGAGTTATCTAATAAATTAAGAGCATTTGGTGGATGCCTAGGCACTGGAAGGCGACGAAAGACGTGTGAGCCTGCGATAAGCTAGGGGGAGCCGGCAACAAGGCTACGATCCCTAGATTTCTGAATGAGGGAACTCAGTCCTTTTTTAAGGATTACTTATATCCCAATTCATAAGATATAAGAGCGATACCCAGGGAACTGAAATATCTAAGTACCTGGAGGAAAAGAAATCAACCGAGATTCCGTTAGTAGTGACGAGCGAACGCGGACCAGCCCAGTAGTTTAAAAGTAACAAGTTTAATCAGTTGGAAACCTGAGCCATAGTAGGTGATAGCCCTGTGAATATAAAAAGCTTTTAAACTCTTGAGTAAGACGGGACACGAGAAATCCTGTTTGAATATGGGGGGACCTCCCTCCAAGGCTAAATACTAGCCAGTGACCGATAGTGTACGAGTACTGCGAAGGAAAGGTGAAAAGAACCCCGGTGAGGGGAGTGAAATAGATCCTGAAACCAAATGCTTACAAACAGTAGGAGCTTTAAGTAGCAATACTTTTAGTGACTGCGTACCTCTTGTATAATGGGTCAGCGAGTTAATGTGTACGGCAAGCTTAAGCTTTTTAAAGCGTTAGGCGTAGCGAAAGCGAATCTTAAAAGGGTGTTAAGTCGTGCGTATTAGACCCGAAACCAAGTGAGCTAACCATGAGCAGAATGAAGTCGCCTTAAGAAGCGATGAAGGTTCGAACCGGTTACTGTTGAAAAAGTATCGGATGACTTGTGGTTAGGGGTGAAAGGTCAATCAAACTTGGAAATAGCTGGTTCTCCGCGAAATCTATTTAGGTAGAGCGTTGTGTGGTCAACCTCGGGGGTAGAGCTCTAAATTGGCTAGAGGGGTTAGTAGCCTTATCAAACCAAATTAAACTACGAATACCGAGAATTGTAGCACAGCAGGCAGACTGCGACTGATAACGGCCGTAGTCAAAAGGGACAAAAACCCAGACTGCCGTCTAAGGTCCCCAAATTGTGGTTAAGTGTAAAAGGAAGTGAAGGAGCCATAACAGCTAGAAAGTTGGCTTAGAAGCAGCCATCTTTTAAAGAAAGCGTAACAGCTCACTAGTCTAAATAAGCTCCTTTGCGCCCAAGATGTAACGGGGCTAAAACCATATACCGAAGACGCAGGTTTTGTTTTAAACAAAGCGGTAGCGGAGCGTTCCGTAAGCCTGTGAAGTAGAAGCGTAAGCAACTATGGAGGTATCGGAAGTGATTATGCTGACATAAGTAACGATAATGCAGGTGAAAAGCCTGCACGCCGTAAGTCCAAGGTTTCCTACGTCAAGTAAATCTGCGTAGGGTTAGCCGGCACCTAAGGTAAACCCGAAGGGGGTAGCCGATGGCAATCAGGTTAATATTCCTGAGCTTGTATGAAGTGACGGAGTGAAAAAGTTGTTAATGATTAATGGATTTCATTAGCAGTTTAATTGCTCACTAGAAATAGCTCATACGATATAAGCCGTACCGTAATCCGACACAGGTGGACGGGTTGAATATACTAAGGCGTTCGAGAGAACTATCTTGAAGGAACTAGGCAATTTGCATTCGTAACTTCGGGAGAAGAATGACCCACCTCACGCAAGTGAGAATGGGTGGCACAGAAATGGGGGTAGCGACTGTTTACCAAAAACACAGGTCTATGCAAACTCGTCTTAAGAGGATGTATATGGACTGACGCCTGCCCGGTGCTAGAAGGTTAAGTGGAGTGGTGCAAGCTACAAAATGAAGCCCTAGTAAACGGCGGCCGTAACTATGACGGTCCTAAGGTAGCGAAATTCCTTGTCGGGTAAGTTCCGACCCGCACGAATGGCGTAACGACTTCCCCACTGTCTCCAAGATAGACTCGGTGAAATTGGATTTGCCGTGAAGATACGGTATACCCGCGGCTAGACGGAAAGACCCTATGAACCTTTACTATAACTTTGCATTGGCTCAAAAGTAAGGATGTGTAGGATAGGTGGGAGACTATGAAGCAGAAGCGCTAGCTTTTGTGGAGTCATCCTTGAAATACCACCCTTCCTTCCTTTTGATTCTAACTATGCTTGCTGAATGGCGAGATGGGACATTGCATGGTGGGTAGTTTGACTGGGGCGGTCGCCTCCTAAAGCGTAACGGAGGTGCACAATGGTAGGCTCAGGTGGGATAGAAATCCACCTTTTGAGTGTAATGGCATAAGCCTGCCTGACTGCGAGTCTGACAAGACGAGCAGAGAAGAAATTCGGTCATAGTGATCTGGTGGTTCTGTGAGGAAGGGCCATCACTCAACGGATAAAAGGTACTCTAGGGATAACAGGCTGATAGCGTCCGAGAGTTCACATCGACGACGCTGTTTGGCACCTCGATGTCGGCTCATCACATCCTGGGGGTGAAGAAGCTCCCAAGGGTCCGGCTGTTCGCCGGTTAAAGTGGTACGTGAGCTGGGTTCAGAACGTTGTGAGACAGTTCGGTTCCTATCTACCGTGGGCGTTGGAAATTTGAGAGGATCTGCTCTTAGTACGAGAGGACCGGAGTGGACATACCTCTAGTGTATCAGTTGTCACGCCAGTGGCATTGCTGAGTAGCCAAGTATGGAAAAGATAAGCACTGAAAGCATCTAAGTGTGAAACTTGCCTCAAGATTAGATTTCCCAATTAGAGTCGTGGTAGACCACCACGTTGATAGGTCAGGTGTGTAAGTGTAGTAATGCATTCAGCTAACTGATACTAATAACTCGATTGAATTAAATAACTCTTTGTTTTGCATGCAGAGCAAAATTCATTCTTCACGCAAATTTTTGATTTGCCTTTATTTTTCAAACTTACTGGAAGTTCTTCTAGTAAGTACCGCTATTGATAGCATCATGGAAACACCGGATCCCATTCCGAACTCAATGGTGAAACTTGATAGCGCCGATGATACTGCTTCTGTTGACGTTGCGGGAAAGTAGGTTTAGCGGTACTTATTAGAAGAATTTAAATGTCAAAATTACCCTAGAGCAACTCATTAAGAATTACATTAGGAATATTAAAGGTGTACTCACGAATTAAATACATATTTTAACACTAGCTAAATATACCCTTTATTTATGTTAAAATGCTCTTATTTCTTTTCACTGAATTTTAAAAAAATAGTACTCAACAATGATACTAATAGAGGTAAAATAAATTTTATCCAAAGAATGAAACAAAGGCTCTTGGACTAGTATCTCTTAAAAATTATCCAAACTTCTTCAAATAAATCTTTATAGCGACAATTCCATCTAAACTCACTTTCTTTTAAATGCAAGA
>JBILVD010000090.1:0-3637 GCA_044370655.1 Candidatus Deianiraeaceae bacterium
AGCCAAGAAAGTCCTATATACCAAAAAGTTAAGGTTGAAAAATACAACCTAAAAACTTGCAAACAAAGATACTTTAAGTTAATACTCATATTTTTTAGTTGTGAAAAATTAAATAACAAAAAACTCTTGAAAAATAATTTTATCTCCCTATACTCTTTTATTATATGGATTAATTTTTTAAAATATGAAAAACCCTTTTCTAAATAATAGACAAAACAACGATACTGGCTTGCCGAATTTACAACTAAACAACCCACTTGTTATTCTAGGAATTGTTATTTTATTGCTAATTGTAGGTTTTAGTAAAAGCTTTCAAGTAATTGACGCAAGGGAGAGAGGAATAGTGAGACATTTAGGAAAACTCTCCGAGAAAACTCTAGAACCAGGAATTCATATAGAAATTCCCTTTATTTCCGTTATTACAAAAATAGACATAAGCACAAAAAAGCTAGAACTTTCAAATATCAAAATCTATACAAAAGACCAACAATCCGCAATGCTATCCGCTGTTGCAAACTATAATATAAAGTCTAACAAAGTTATTAATCTATACAACAAAATCGGGACATTAAACAAAAGCCTCTTTGAAGAGACAATAATATTCCCCATTTTACAGTCCACAATTAGAAACGAAATGGGTAAATGGACGGCAGAACAAGTAATTACAGAAAAAGAAAGAATAGCAACTAGAATTTTTGAAAGTTTACAAAAAGCACAAGAAGAAGGGGGGCTGGACGGAATTATCTCATTCTCAAACTTTGAAGTTATCTCCTTAAATCTAGATGAAGCATATGAAGCAGCAGTTAGAGCAAAAGTAATTGCAGAACAACAAGCAAAAACCGCAGAAAATAGAACAAAGCAAATTCAAGAAGAGGCAAAGCAAAAACTAATTCAAGCTCAAGCAGAAGCAGAAAGCATGAAGGTGAGAAGCGAGGCATTATCCAAAAACAAATCTCTTGTTGAGTATGAAGCTGTTCAAAAATGGGATGGAAGGCTTCCTCAATACATGATGGGAAACACAATTCCATTTATAAATATTGATAAAAATAAACAATAATTTAAGGCTTTACTCCATGTTCCGTCTTGTTCCAGTAAAAAGGTTTTGTAAAAAACTGCCAAAAGGCAAGCAAAGAAGCAATTGAGTGAAGCAAAAAATAAAAAGGCATAATTATTTGCACTCCATTATAATTTGCAAAACCTTCCTTTCGAGAAATATAAAAAAACATCAAGACATAAAACACTCCAGAGAAAAAATTGAATATAAAAAGTGGAAACAGCGGAGCCATTAAATCTTTTATAAAATAAGATAAAATTACCGTTATTGGAAGCAAGAAAAATGAAAAAAACGAAGCCCCTATAAGCAAAAAAAGCCCAATAAAGTGTTTTAGGTTTTTAGATTGAAAAATATGAGATATAAATGTTTGTAAATAACCTTTCATCCATCTTTGTCTTTGGGGCATCCAAGTTTTTAACTTAAACGGAGCTTCTTCTAATGTATAACTTTGCACCACTCTTGTTTCCAACCCATTTTTGTAAAGCTTAACACCTAAATCGGCATCTTCTGTTACATTATAAGCATTCCACCCCCCTAATTCTATCAATGTTTTTGTTTTAAAGTGATTACTAGTTCCGCCTAAGGGGATTAATAGCCCCAATTTTTGTACTGATGGTAAAAATGCATTAAACCAAGCAAGATACTCTAAAGAAAAACATTTTGATAATATGTTGTGAGAGGTGTTGTAAAAATTAAGTAAAAATTGAATACAACCTATTTTTTCACCACCTTTTTCAAATTCGTTTAAAGCTTCCAAAAGTTGATTTTTATTTGGTTTATCTTCTGCATCAAAAACTACAACAAACTCTCCTTTGGATTTGAAAAGTGCATAATTGCAAGCGTTTGGCTTTGTTTTGGGAAAGTGATTTTGATTAATCAAAACCTCAAAATTATGATTGATTTTAGATAAAGCACTTCTTGTCTCTAAATCATCTTCCTCAATTATGAATTTTACATCAAGTTTTTCTTTTGGATAGTTAAGTTGACTTATGCAATTAGAGAGATTAAGGAGAGTTTCTAGCTTTTCTTTGTAGCAAGGAAGTAAAATTGTGTAAATTGGCAAATTTTTTGTTAAGATAAAGTTTTGCTTGTTATTTTTTGATTTAATATACACTAAAAAAAGTATTATTTTAAAAACAAAGTTTATTGTAAAAATAATGCTTGAAGTTGCAACAAAATATAAAGAAAAAAGCTCTAAATTTTTAATTGCAAGTATAAAAATGCTAATAATCGCAACCAATATTAATTTTCTAAAATATTGCATAATAAACTACATTTGAAATCTTTTTTCCATCTCTTCTGATAAACTTTCTAACCCTGAGTTTCTAGAAAATTCAATTAAATAAGCTCTTTCGGATTTATTAACTGGATATTTCATGTATCTTGAAAGTAAAATTTCAACAATTTTGATCTGTCTTTGATAAATTGCATACTGCATTACCACAATTCCATTTTTATCCCTCACTTTAATGTTGACATTTTTATCACATAATGCTTTAGTTGCATCTAAATTATTAGAGTAGACTGCAAGTTGTATAGGACATATGTTATTATTATTGCAAATATCTGGATTTGCGTTTTGAGATAGCAAAAACAAGAATATTTCAAAATTTCCATTTCTAAGTGCCGTTAAAAGAAGCGTATTTCCAAATTCATCAGTTTCGTTAATGTCAAATTTTTTATTTTGCCTTGAAGTATCAAACAATTCATAAAAACGACTGTGATTTTTATTTGATTTTGCAATGCTTAACAATTCCTTAAATGTGTCATAATATTTCAATTTTGGAATGTGTAAGTTATCCTTATTTGCTTTATCGTTATAAACATATGAAAGTGTGATGAATTGATTATTTTTTGTGTAAACTACATCATAAAAGAATGGGTCTGGAAAGGCTAATGCTGGGTTGATTTTTTTCTTTTTCTTCTTTGGTTTATTTTTATTTGTCAGCCCTTCAAAAGATTCTTGACCGATTTTTTTAATATCCTCTAAAACTTGGTAACTTTTATCAAAAAATTCATCTATGCTTTTAGAATTTGTCCTACCTTGCCCCTTCCCTCCAAAACCGAAGAAACTTTTCTTGGAATTTTCATTTTTATTATTTACATTTTTGAAATCAGCTTCTTCTGAAGGAGGTTCGTTTACAATTGTGAAATCGTCAAAAGAAAAATTTAACTCTCCATTTTCAGGTTCGGCACCAAAACTATTTGTAACTATAATGGTTAAAAAAAGGAATAAAAACATCATTTTAATTCAATATTTAAAAGATACATAAAGCTAACTTATTAAATTGCAAGTTATTTTATTTTTTGGATTGGACTTGTTCTAAATTATACTTATGGCCAATTCTTTATCCAACAACATCAAAACACTAAGCCTTAACATTTCCTTACTTTTACTTTTAACTAAAGTTCTTCTTTTTTAATCTAGCAAGATAATTTCTAAGTCTACAATTAAAAGATTTAACTAAAGATGTCTCTGCTTTTGTAACTATATTCTTTTCTGTAAATTTATAATAAGAATAAACAGGGTTACCATCTGTAGCTAAATACTTTATAGGCATTGTCAAAAAACAGCAGACATTA
>JBILVD010000032.1:0-13071 GCA_044370655.1 Candidatus Deianiraeaceae bacterium
CGCCCAGCAGAATTTCTAAGAGAATTTGCAAAATCTTTTTCGGACAAATTTCCTAACATTGTTATTAAGATTGGTAATGTAAATTATAAAATAGAATTTGAGACAGCAGGCGAAGTTGATGGTGAAGAAAAAGAAAAAACTTTTACAATAACAAATACGAGTAATAATGAAAAGGTTGATGTGACATCTTTGCGCAATGTAATGAATCCTGAAGAAGCTCCTTTGCAAAAAAAGGTTGCTCAAAAAAAGGTTGCTGTTTTGGATGATGCTTTACCCAGTAGCCCAGATACAACACTACTTACAGGCGTTAATAATCTTTTGAATCAGTTAAAAAAAGCTGATCTTAATAATTTAACCGATAATATTCCTTACGCAAGCTCCAATAGGCCACGACTTACTAGTACATTTAGTGATTCTGATGGGGTTCAAGGTTGGAGTAATGATAGCACTTCTTCTATTTTTAATGATAATAATGAAATTAATGATAATAATAACATTAATGATAATAATAAAACGAAGCTTCTGATCAGAAGAAATAGTTTCACGTTAAAGCAATGAAAACTCCCACATTCTTTTACAAAAAATCCTTGAAACCTCTTTTTCTATCCCCTTTTTCTTTGTTATTTTTGCTTTTTACTGCTTTGAGAAATTTGTTTATAATTCCTCAAAAATTAAGCGATAAATTCGTGATTTGCCTAGGAAATGCAACTGTTGGTGGAGCAGGCAAAACTCCGTCTGCGATTTTGCTTGCTAATTTGCTAAAAGAGGAGGGCTTGAGCGTGTGCTTTCTCTCTCGTGGTTATGGCAGAAAAAACAGAAAAAACAGTGGTTTTATGAGTATTTCTAAGGAAATGAGCGTTGAGGAAACGGGAGATGAGCCGAGGCTACTTTTGAGCGTTGCTCCTGTTTATTTGTTCTCTTCGTATTATGATGTTGTGCGTTTTCAATCTCAAATTGTGGAGGAGGTTGTGATAATGGATGATGGCTTTCAAAACCCTTCTATTATCAAGGATTTTTCTATACTTGTTGTAGATGGGAGGTTGAAATTTGGTAATGGTTTTTTGTTGCCTGCGGGACCTTTGCGGGAGAGAGTTTTGACTGCAATTTCAAAGAGTGATGTTGTTTTTAATGTTGAGGGGGAGCGTTTTTGTGAGGATAAAACAGAGTTTATTTTAAGCCGTGAGTTTGAGTTGAAGGATAGATGGAATGGTGGGTATTTGGCTTTTTGCGGGCTTGCGGTTAATCAAAAATTTTTTTCTTCTTTGGAGGCACTGGAGCTTGATGTTAAGGTGAAATTGGAGTTTAGAGACCATCACTCTTATTTGAGAAGTGAGCTTGAGGACATTTTGAAAAAAGCAGATGATTTGGAGCTTAAAGCTATTACAACCGAGAAGGATTTTGCAAAAATACCAGATGATTTAAAACCTAGATTTTCTGTTTTAAAAATGGCACTTTTGCTTAAAGATAAGCCACTTTTAATTAATATCATAAAAAAACATAGAAAATTAAATAATTTAACTTGACAAATAATAAAAAATCATTTTTATTCTCTTTAAATTTTATTTATTTCTTAAAAATATGGCTAAGGAAAAGTTTGAGAGGACCAAACCTCACGTTAATGTTGGAACTATCGGTCACGTTGACCACGGTAAAACAACGCTTACAGCTGCTATTACCTCTGTTTTAGCTAACAAAGGTTTGGCACAAAAACAAAAGTATGATGATATTGACAAAGCTCCAGAGGAGAAAGCAAGAGGTATTACAATTAATACAGCACATGTTGAATATGAATCTGAAGTTAGACATTATAGTCACGTAGACTGCCCAGGGCATGCTGACTATATTAAAAACATGATTACAGGTGCGGCACAAATGGACGCTGCTATTCTAGTTGTTGCGGGAACTGATGGACCTATGCAACAAACTAAGGAACACGTTTTACTTGCTCGTCAGGTTGGCGTTCCTCACATTGTTATCTTTATCAACAAGTGCGATGTTGCAGATGCGGATCTTCTTGAATTAATTGAAATGGAACTAAGAGAGCTTCTTTCTAAAAATGGTTTTGATGGAGACAATGCAACAATCATTAGAGGTTCTGCTCTTGCGGCACTTAATGAAAGCACGGACCCTAGCAAGAACCCGTCTACGGAAATTGGCACAGGCTCTATAATGAAACTTGTTGAAGCTCTTGATGCTTTACCAGAACCTGCAAGGGAGTTAGACAAACCATTCCTACTTTCAGTTGAAGATGTATTCTCTATTTCTGGTCGTGGTACCGTTGCTACAGGAAGAATTGAGAGAGGAGTTTTAAAAATTAATGAAGAGGTTGAAATTGTTGGCTTAAAAGAAACTAAAAAAACAGTTGTAACTGGTATTGAAATGTTTAGAAAGCTTCTTGATTCTGCTCAAGCAGGTGATAACGTTGGAGTGTTGCTTCGTGGTGTAAATAAGGAAGATATTGAAAGAGGTCAGGTTATTGTTAAACCAAGTTCTGTAACTCCTCATACAAAATTCAAAGCTGAAGTTTACGTTCTTAATAAAGAAGAAGGAGGGAGACACAGTCCGTTCTTTAGCAACTACCGTCCACAATTCTACTTTAGAACAACAGACGTAACAGGTGCGGTTAAATTGCCAGAAGGTAAAGAAATGGTAATGCCGGGAGACAACATCACATTTGAAGTTGAGTTGATTGCCCCAATTGCTATGGAAAAAGGTTTAAGATTTGCTATTCGTGAGGGTGGTAAAACTGTAGGTGCTGGAATTGTTACTGAAATTATTGCTTAATTTTTGTGCGTTTAGCAACTATAATAGCTTCAATTTTGGCTTTTTTTAATGTTTCAGCGAGTTTTTCTCCTGTTGCATTAGATGAAGTTAAATCCTGCGTTGTTTCAATAGTGCACTCAAGCGAGGAGATAAATCCAAAAACCATATTTGTTAAAAAATCTCTATCAGAGCAGATAAAATCAAATATTACTCATGGGACGGGCTTTATTTATAGGGGGAATGTCATAACAAATTTTCATGTTTTAGAGCAGGCGTTGAAAAATAAATATAAAATTTTTGGTTGCACTGAAAATATCTGCATCGAATTAAAACCTTTAGCTTTGGAAAAAGGGAATGACTTAGCAATGTTAAGCCCTCTCCAAGATTTTGAATGCAAGAAATCACTCTCTTTCACTTTGAATGCTAATGAAGGTGACGAGGTTGTGATTTATGGTAATAAATTTGGTTTGGGAGGCTCGTTTTTATTTGGGCATATATCCGCTCTTAATAAAAATGTTTCGGAAAATGAAGTATATAATTTTATAGATGTAAATGTTGGATATGGCAATTCTGGGGGGGCTGTGTTTTTAAAAACAGGTGAAATTATGGGCGTTTTGAAAAGCTTATATTTGCCTTCTAGCGGTGGTGGGACTTCTATTGCATTTACCATAACTGCTGACGAGACTATAAAATCGATTGAAAAAATGAATGATATGCTTGAATTTGAAAAAACGTTAGAGTTTGAAATTTTGGAAGAGAATGATGATATATACCTTCTTGCTAATAATGAAAATGTGTATTTTGAAAATCTCCCATTTTCTGGAAAAATTCAAATTCAGTCTATTAATAAAAGATTTGTTTCAAGCAAAGTTGAGGTTTTGCACGATGTTTATAATTTTATTCTTGGAGACGACGAAGCTTTGAAGTTGACGCAAGTTACGAGGGATAAAAAATTACGCAACATTACTTTTAAGAAACAAAGAAGAATAAGAGATTCTTCCGTCACCCCTGATGCCACTGAATGAAGTTTTTTTAAATCCTTTTGAAATTAGATTTTTCTGTGGTAAGATGAGATTCTCTCTCTCGCTATTATCTAGAATTATCGCCCCTGAATCAAGTACAAAATTTTGGCATTCTTCAAGGCATTTAGCTCTATCTCTTGAATCTATTACAATTAAATCAAATTTTTTTATGGTAAAATTTGCGATTTCTTTGCTGAAATTTGGCAAATCTTGACAAAGCTTTATTTCTATATTCTCTTTTGATTTTTGCAATAACACAAAATTTACCCACTCTTTTTTTGTTTCAATTGTGGATACGGTTTTTACTAAATTGGAGTAGTATAATGTTGAATTTCCTCCTCCATATTCAAAAACATTGAAATTTGGCTTTAAGTAGGAGTTTAAAAATGAAATTAGGTCCTGATTATACCAAGGAAGAAAGCTCATTATTAAAATAAAACTGGTATAAATTTGAATATAACTGCTGGATACACCCCGCAAATTATTACAAGTAGTGCTAAAATTCCGAGTGAGAACAACTCTTTTAGGTTTAAATCTGTTGCTATTTCTAGAATTTTTTGTTTACCCTCCCCAAACATTGTTTTTTTATACATATAAAGCATATATAGGGCTCCAAAAATTACTGAAAGACCTATTAAAAGTGAATAGTAGAAGGATTTTTTGTAGACTGAGACAATTGTTAGGAATTCTCCAACAAAACCGCTTGTAGCAGGAAGACCAGCGGAAGCCATGGTGAAGACCATTAATAAGATTGCAAAATTTGGCATTTTTGAGGCTAGCCCGCCAAAGTTTTTGAATTTTCTAGTGTGAAACCTCTCGTATAAAACTCCGATACAAAGGAATAATGCTCCAGAAACGAGACCATGGCTAAACATTTGGAATATGCTTGCGGAGACGCCATTTTGATTAAGTGCGAATATTGCACTTGTCACAAACCCCATATGTGCGATTGATGAATATGCTATCATTTTTTTGATGTCTTCTTGCATAATTGCGATTAAAGAAGCGTATATAACGGCGATTATGCTTAGAATTATTACAAAATCTGCAAAATATAAAGATGCGTTTGGAAACATTGGAAGTAAAAATCTAAGCATTCCAAAACCGCCGATTTTGATTAAAATGCCTGCCAGTATAACCGAGCCTGATGTTGGAGCCTCAACGTGTGCATCTGGAAGCCAAGTGTGGAAGGGAAACATAGGCACTTTTATTGCTAAAGAAAGAAAAAATGCGACCCATAGAATTTTTTCTGTTAAAGTTGGAAGTTGTATGAATGTGAGTGATGTTGTTATCTCAAAAATGTCTGTTTCCCCTGTGTGGGATGCTAGATAAATTAAGCCAAGTAGGAAGAAAACTGACCCTGCGAATGTGTATATAAAAAATTTATATGAGGCGTAAATTCTGTTCTTTCCTCCCCAAATTCCTATAATAAAGAACATTGGTATTAGAATTGCTTCAAAAAAGATGTAAAACCAAATTATTCCTCTAACTATGAATAAACCTATGCAAAATGCTTGTAAAAGTAGAAAGAGGTTGACGAATAGTTTTTGCCTTGTTTTGATGCTGGATTGTGCGGAAATTAGGCATAAAACCACTAGAAAATTTGTGAGTAAAACGAATAAAAGTGAGAGACCGTCTACTCCAACGCTGTAAAGATAGAAGTTTTTTATCATTAGTAGTTTTTCTTCTGTGAATTGCAGCGTTGATTGGTTTTGAAAATCAAAATTGTATAGAAAAAGGCAGGAGAAAATAAGTGAAAGCAGTGCGAATGATATTCCAAAATTGAATGCCTTTTGTTCGTTGTTTTTAGGGGCAAAAAGTAGATTGTAGATTATTCCTACAATTGGAGTTATAAATAATATTCCTAAACTAAACATAAATTAATCATTAATCGCCTAAATCTTTTATTTCAACATAATTTATTATTTTTCTCACGCCTCGTGTGGAGGAGATTTTGTCAAGAAGGATTGCAGATTCGTGTTTATCGCTTGCATAACCTATTACTACAACCTCTCCATCATGGACGGAAAAATAATAATTTGCGTATCTAATACCGTTGGTAAGTATTAGTTTTGTCTTTATTTTGTGTTTTATTGTGAAGTCTGAGATTGAGCTTTTTGCGGTGCCGATTTTAAGCTCGTCTATTACTTTGTATTTTGAGTATTTTGAGGAGATGTAGTCTAGTGGATATTTTTTTGAAGCTTGATTTTTTGCAATTCCAACTATGAATATATTGTTTCTCAAAACTATTACGTCTGCATCAAATTTTTCTTTTTCTCTAAGAATTTTGATTGCTTTGATGTCTTTTTTTACTTGTTTTTCTAGAAGGAATTCTTCTTTAGTTTCGTAAAAATTAGTAAAACTAGAGACAAAATAAGCTCCCGTCAGAGTGGTTCCAAGCAAAATTCCGCTACAACTTTGTAAACAAAACGCACCAAAAAACGCACCAATTAAGGTAAAAATCTTCAACATTTAATTATTATTTTTTAATTAGTTAAACCTAACTTTTTTTATATTCAAGCTTTTTTTTAATTTTTTTTAAATACTCAATTTTTTCTTGACTTGTATATAAAATATTTGTATTAAAGATATAACTTGTAAAATAACATATGAAACTAGATGATAAAATATGCGGTGTTGACTTTGGAATGATGAAACCTCAAGATAGCGATCAAGATAGCGATATTGATTTTATAATTAACAATATAAACAGTATTAAAGGTAAATGCGGTGTTAACTTTGGAATGACGAAACCTCAAGATAGCGATATTGATTTTATAATTAACAATACAAAAAGTATTAAAGATAAAATTTGTATTAAAGATAAAATTTTTTTTATAGGCCCAAAACTTTCTGCTGAAAGTCTTGAAAAAATTAAAAAAGCAGAAATCGATTATTATGTAATTCCTTGTACACATCGAAATCAATTAAATTTTAATATGCCTCTTTTGGGTTTTTATGATTTTAAAAACAAAATTAAGGAAGGTTCACTTTTAAAATACATTGATGAAAGTTCTCCTGATGCAAAGCCTGTGACTTATCTTGAAAATAATGAGGAAAGATTTGCAAGCATTACAAGTCTTGAAACTGAGACAAAGACACCATCTGAAATTAAAGCACCTTTGGAGGGTGAAAAATATAAAGAAATCGGTGTTAAAAAGTTTAAGAAAATCACAGACTTACCACAATATGTAAACGGCATTGAGACTTCTGTTAAAAATACTTCTTCCCCTAATAATAATTCTAAAAAAACTGTTCTTCCTACATCCAACCTCAACAATCTTAAAGGCTTTAAAGAGATTGATAAAAATTCTACAACAAACAAAGATGTAGCTCTTTTAAAGTCAACATTAGACATCGGTTCAAACAAAATTGGAAGTAAAGGTAGCACAAAATTCTATGAAAATGGGGACAAAGTGGCTATACTGCTTTCTAAGAATGATTTTTGTGAAGCAATTTTGAAATTGCAAGCGCTTGAAAATCAAGGAAAGATAAAGCTTAATTTAACTGAAATTCAAAGAGAAAGATTTGATAAATGGAAGAACGAAAATCCTCATAAAGCTAGTGCAGTTTCCAGTCAGCTTAGTGAATTGCAAGAAAGTAAGATTACTAAATTGTAAGAAAAATTTATTTAAGTTTTTGCTTGACAAATAAAAAAATATCATTTTAACTACTTACTACATTGGAGAGATGGCTGAGTGGTCGAAAGCACCTTCCTGCTAAGAAGGCATATGGACTAAAATCTGTATCGAGGGTTCAAATCCCTCTCTCTCCGCCATTATTGACACTATGATAATCACGAAAGATTACTCCGGCTCTAGGCTTGATAGATGGCTGTGCGGATCTCTTAATTTACCTCATTCTTTGGCTTCTAGGTTGATAAGAAAAGGGGGCGTGAAAGTGAATGGTAAAAAAGCGGAAATCAACACTAGGCTTGAAGATGGAGATGAGGTTTTGCTTCCAAATTCAATTAAAATTACACCAAAGCAGGCAAAAAAAGGAGAGAATTTTGTTTCTAAGGATATGATTTTGAACTTTAAGGCAAGCATTATTTTTGAAAATGAGGATTTTTTTGCTATAAATAAGCCTTCTGGGCTTGCAACTCAAGGGGGGAGTAAGATAAAACTTTGCGTTGATGACTTTTTGGCTAATTTAAATGAGGAATATCGCCTTGTTCACCGCCTTGACAAAGAGACAAGTGGGGTTTTGATTGTTGCTAAAAATCGTCTTTCTGCATCTAAAATTGCTAAGGATTTTAGGGAAAAAAAAATAAAAAAGACTTATCTAGCCTTGGTTTTTGGGCTTCCTCCATTTGAAAGAGGAACGATAAACAGGGATTTAGTGAGGAATTATGAGGGAGTTGAAACTGCATATGAGGGAATGGAGAGCATCACTCATTATTCTATTTTAAAGAAAAATGAGGGAGTTGCTTTGCTTGAAATTTCAATTGAAACTGGTAGAATGCACCAAATTAGGGTTCATCTTTCCTCTATTGGTTGCAAAATTATAGGAGATGAAAAATATGGAGATGTAACCTCGGATTTAGCAAAGAAAATTGCTCCAAAAATGCTTCTCCATGCTTATAAAATTGAATATAACCAGAAAGAGATTATTGCACAAATTCCAAATTATTTTAAAAATGCAATTAAAAATCTTGACAAATAATTTTTTCCCTTTCAAGATTTAACAACAAATCATTTTATTATGGGTATTTTTAGTCTATCGAAAGAGTTAAAAGAAGAGTTAAAACTGCGGGTTTTATCAGGCGTTATAATGTTTTCTTCTGCGGTTTTTCTTGTTTCAATAGGCGGATTTTTCTTTACTTCCGCTCTAATTTTTATTTCACTTTTCTGTGCTTCGGAGATATTTTTTATTTTAGGTAAGGCGGAAGTGCTTGAAGTTCAAAGGAAGAAATTAATCTATAAAGGGGTTAGTTTTGTTGCAATTCCTACAATTTCGCTTTATACTATTAGGGAGATTTTTGCAAACGGAACTTTGGTGACTTTTTGGCTGTTTATTTTTGTTGTTTTTGTTGATACATTTGCCTATTTTACAGGCAAATTGATTGGCAAATATAAGCTTGCTCCTTCTATTAGCCCATCAAAAACTATTGAAGGTCTCGTTGGAGGGGTGCTTTTTGCTACTTTATTTTCGTTAAGTTTTTACTACCTTTTTCAATCAAAATTGAATATATTCATCTTCATTTTTATGTCTGTAATTCTGGGAATTCTCGCTCAAATTTCAGACTTGATAGAAAGCGGATTTAAAAGAAAATTTGGCGTTAAAGATTCTTCGGATATTATACCAGGTCACGGGGGTTTTTTAGATAGACTTGACGGATATTTACTAACTTCTCCCGCACTTGTGATATTTTATTTTGTTTTTAAAACTTTTTTTGGTGTTGGAATTTTTTCTTAATTTATGAAACTACAAAAAGGCTTATATACTGCATTAATCACTCCTTTTGATAATGGAAAGGTGGATTATGCTTCTTTAGAAAAATTACTGGAATTTCAGTTGAAATTTGGGATAAGAAACTTGGTTTTATGTGGAACAACGGGAGAATCTGCCACTCTTTCAAATGACGAAAAGCTTGAAATAGCTAGATTTTCTACCAAATTTGTTGGGAGTAGGGCTAACATAATTTTAGGCACGGGTTCCAACAACACAAGCGTGAGTGCGGAGCTTACAAAAAGGGCTTCTTCTCTTGATGTTAAAGGTTTTTTAGTTGTTTCTCCTTATTACAACAAGGCAACTCAAGAGGGTATATTTTTGCATTTTAAAGAGGTTGCAAAGAATACGGATTTACCAATAATTCTCTATAACGTCCCTTCAAGAACTGGCGTTGATATAGCAGATGTTACAGTTGCTAGGCTTGCAAGTGAGGTGAAAAATATAATTGCATTGAAAGACGCAACGGGAAACCTAGCAAGAGTGCCTTCTTTGAGGCTTAAAACGGATGCGGATTTTCTTTTACTTTCTGGGGAGGATGCAACCGCTCTTGCTTTTAATGCGAGTGGGGGAGATGGAGTTGTTTCTGTCGTTTCAAACATTGCTCCTGCCATTAGTTTGGAGCTTCAGGAGCTTTCTTTAAAGCGAGAGAATTTTGAAAAAGCTTTTAAATTGCAAGGCATAATTTTTGAAATAGCGGAGGTTTTATTTAGGGAGATTAATCCAATTCCCGTAAAATTTGCACTATTTTTGAAGAATTTATGCAAAAATGAATATAGACTTCCACTTTGCGAACCTTCTTTGGAGGTAAAGGCGGAAATAGAACGAATATTACAACTATGCTAAGATTTTTACTTGCTTTAATTAGCTATTTTTTACTTGCCTGCTCTGGAGAAAAATATGACCTCTCGAATGCGATGAATATTTTACCTGAAAAAACTGACAATTTTATCGTATCTCCCGAACTTGCCAGAACCTCAATTTACATAGAAGGTGAAGCATATGCTGGAACTTTAACGCCTAAAAAACTTGCGAGTTTAAGAGACATATCTTCCAATTTTGAACTTTTTGACGGAGGAGCTTTTTATGTTTCTTCTTCAAAAAAACTGGTTAAAGCTAAATTTAGTGGTGAAAGAGAGATTGTTTCGTTTGAAGAAAGGCTAGCTAAAAAGAAGAATGTATCCGACTTTTTGCTTGCGATAAATGGAGATATGGCAATTATTGTTAGCAATAGTGGTGACGTTGTGGCTTTTGATACCTCAATTATGCAAATTAAGTGGGACGCAAAAATTAACGATATCGTGAATATAAAACCCTTTATTTATAAGGATGAAGTCGTGATTTCAACATCTTCTGGGGGGCTTTATACTTTTGATATTTTCACTGGAGAAAAAGGTGTGGAAGTTTTAAAAGTTGAGGATCCTACTGGCGTGAATTTTAATACGATTTCAAATCTTGAAATTATCCCTATTTATACTGGTAGAATTTTTATTTCTTATTATAGATCGGAGCTTTTATTTTTTGATATTTCAACAAAATTAAAGTTGTACAATCTCTCCTTATTGGAAAACAGTCTTGACTTCAGCAGAATTACAAGCACGCCTATTTTTTATGGAAACTTCTTGTTTGTTGGCACATCTTCTAACCTTTCTGCGGTTTCTCTTGCTACTGGGGGAAAAATTTGGGATACGAACGGTAAATTTACAAGCAATATTGCGTCTGCTGGAGGTTTTATCTTTATATTTGAGCAAAGTTCTAGAAATTTGCTTGCATTTTCCTCGCAAAATGGAAGTGTAAAATGGAAAACGGAACTTGAAATACCTAAGAAAACTAGCAAATTATGGATTTCAACTTTCTCTCCTAATGCGATTTTAACGATTGATGAGAAGGGGTATATTACAAAACTTAATATTGTAAATGGTAGTATTTTTGAGGAAAAAAAGCGTCAGGTTGCCTTTAGTAAGCGGTTTAATTATCGCCTGATTAATGGAAAAATATACTATACTGATGGTAGTGATAATTTAATTATTTTGGAGTAGATGTCTTTTGTTGAGAAATTTGGAATGATTTTAGAGAAACATAAACGGCTTGAGGAGTCTCTTTCTTCTGATATAAAAGATCAAGTGGAGTTTGTCAAGATTTCCAAGGAATACTCTGACTTAAAGCCAATTGTTGAGCTTATTGAAAGATACAAAAATATAGAAAAAGAGATTTTAGATTTGAAGGAACTTTCTTCTTCTGATGATAGGGAGATGGTTTCTTTTGTTTCTGCCGAGCTTTTGAATGCTGAAAAATCCTTGAAAGATGCTGAGTATAATGTTAAAGTTGCACTCTTACCAAAGGATGTAAATGATGAGAGAAATGCGATTTTAGAGGTGAGAGCTGGAACAGGCGGAGATGAGGCGGCGTTGTTTGCTGGAGTTTTGCTTAGAATGTATCAAAAATTTGCGGAAAATCGTGGTTGGAAGTGCGAGATTTTAAGTGTTTCTTATAATGATATTGGTGGCATAAAGGAGATTACTTGCGTAATTTCTGGTAAGGGAGTTTTTGCGAATTTGAAGTTTGAAAGCGGAGTTCATAGGGTGCAGAGGGTCCCCGAAACGGAAACAAGTGGACGAATTCACACAAGTGCGGCGACGGTTGCGGTTTTGCCTGAACTTGAGGAGATAGATCTCAAAATCGATGAGAAGGATTTAAAGATAGAAACTACTCGTGCAAGTGGGGCTGGAGGTCAGCATGTTAACACGACGGATAGTGCAATTAGGATAGTGCATTTGCCTACGGGAATTGTGGTTAGCCAGCAAGATGAGAGGTCTCAAGGAAGAAATCGTGAAAAAGCGATGAAGATTTTGCGTTCTCGTCTTTACGAATATGAGCGAGAAAAACGTGATAGTGCAAGGGCTAGGGAACGTAAGGAGCAGGTTGGAAGTGGTGATAGAAGTGAGAGGATTAGAACGTATAATTATCCTCAAAATCGTGTTACTGACCATAGAATTAACTTAACTATTCATAAAGTTCATGAGATTACAGAGGAAGGAAGGCTTGAATTTTTGATAGATGAGTTGATAAAAGAAGATATAGCTTTAAAGCTTGCGACTGAGGTTGCAAAGGATTAATTTTTTATTTATTATTATGAGGTTTTTATTATTATTGTTGACGTTTGTGTTTTTTGGAAAAATTGCTTTTGGGGCTGTTGATATCTCTCCACGAAGTGATGAGGATAACGGAATTATTGCTGTAGATTCAACGGCAACGGAGGGAGATAAGACAAATCAACTTGCAACCTCTCTTTGTCAGTTAATTTTACTTCTAAATGGAAGGACAGGCAGAGCACTTGCCGTAATTGCGATTATTACACTTGCATTTTTGTTTATGACTAGCAAATTAAATGTTCCTACATTTCTTACGATTGTTGTCGGCCTTGCAATGCTTTTTGGTGCGAAGTCTGTTGCACTTGTAATTCTGCCAAATTATGTGCAGGTGAAGGATAGAGACAGAAATACTGAAGTTAAGAAAACTCCAGATGAACTTGTGAGAGAGGTTTGCCCAGAATTAAAGTAAGAAATTTCTATAAATTTTCAGTGTCAGTAATACAAACTTTTTTTAAAAATTTACAAAAAACTTCTTGACAAATAAAATCATCTTATTTATAAGATACATATATATATTAGTTTTTTTATGTATTTTACATATTTTTTATATTATATATTTTTGTTTTATTTTCATTTTCAAAGTAAAATTAAAGCATTTTATATTAATATATTTGAAAGATATTCCTACTTTTTCGCTCGATATTTAGAGGTGTGGAATTTAGGTTTTTCTTGAGTAAATGTGA
>JBILVD010000033.1:0-12911 GCA_044370655.1 Candidatus Deianiraeaceae bacterium
AAACCGCAGAAGTAAGCCAAGAAAGTCCTATATACCAAAAAGTTAAGGTTGAAAAATACAACCTAGCAAAAAAACTAAAGAAGGGATATTTATTGTTTAATGTAACACTAAATAAAAACATCATTGCAAAATGGAAATATAATTTTTTCAATATAAAATTATCAAAAATATTATCAAAATATTGCAACAATTCTAGGCAAAAATGTTTTATGATAAAATTTATAACTTTTTGTAAAAAAAACTTGACTATTATGATTCTTTATTTTCTAACTTGAGAGAAACTATTAAATTTATAAATATGAAAAAAGTTTTAATAACAATGCTATCTCTTGGCACACTTTCGGCTAATGCTGGAGGTTATGTTAACGGAGGTTTAGGATACGAAATGAAGAAAAGCTCTTGGAAAGACTTCGAGGATAAAAAAGAAGAGTTTAAACAAAAAGGACTTCTTTTAACATTTGGTGCAGGGCAAATGCAAGACTTAGAAAACAACCTATTCTTAGGTTATGGTTTTGACTTAGGCATGTCCATGGCTAAAAAGAAAAAAGATCAGGAGAACGAAGTAATTGAAGTAAAGTCAAACTTATTTATGGACACCTACTTAAGCTTTGGTTACAAAATTAATGATGCAATTTCAACATATGCTAAACTTGGTGTTAACTTATCACAAACATCTTACATTCGTAAACTAAATGGCGAAATAGTAGAAAACAAATATTTAACTGATATAGGTTTAATGTATGGTATTGGTATGAACTACATGGTTAATGCTAAAGGAGCAGTTTACGCTGAAATTCTAATGAAAAACGCAAAATCTGATTTTGGTAGAGAAGGAAAAACCAAAACAATGCCTGCTCTAACAGTAGGTTACAGATACTTCTTTTAATCATACTACCTTTTCTAAAGATAGCTTGAGGGAGAAATCCCTTAAACTATCTCTTCGCTCATAAATCACTCTAATAAAAACTTATAGGGTCAACATCTATCTTTATGTTCACAGACTTTGGAGGCTTACAAGCATCTAACACCTTTAAAATTTTCTCTTGAATTTGAAAATACTTCACACTTAGTATCAAAATTCTAAATCTATATCTATTCCTTAAAAAAGATATAATGGGAACCGAAGGACCAAAAAGAGAAAATCCTTCAAGCCCTTTAAACTCTCTTTCAAGCTCTATTGTTAATTTTTTTGCAAAATCTAGCGTTTCTTGTTTTTCATCTCCAAAAATCACAAACGCAATTTGCTTTGAAAAGGGAGGCAATTTAAACTTACGCCTCGCCTCTAGCTCCAGTGAGTAAAAACCTGACTTATCATAATTCACAATGGAAAATAGCACTTTATTTTTAGGGTCAAAAGTTTGAATATAGACTTCTCCATCTGCCTTTTCTCTACCTGTTCTCCCCGCTACTTGATACAAAAGTTGAAATGTCTTTTCAAAAGCACGAAAGTCTTCAATATTAAGACCAAAATCTGCATCTAAAACTCCCACAAACCTAAGATTAGGAAAATGATACCCCTTAGAAACAACTTGCGTGCCTACAATCACCTTTGCCTCCCCGCTTTCAATTTTGTTAATAACTTCACGAGTTTTAACTTGAGAAGATAGAGTATCACTCGTTAGTAAAACAACCTGATTTTTAGGCAAAATTTGGCATAACTCCTCCTGTATTCTCTCCACACCCGCCCCCATAACCTTCATTGCATCTTCTACACAACAGGCTTCGCAAACTTGAGGCTTCTCTCTTGTGTATCCGCAGTGGTGGCACTTAAGCTTACCTTCAATTCTATGCTCTGTTAAATGCACATCGCAAAATTTACATTTCACTCTCTCCCCGCAACAGGAGCATAAAACAATTGGGGCATACCCCCTGCGATTTAAAAAAAACATAACTTGCCCACCAGAGTTTATAACCTCCATCATCTTTGTTTTTAGCGTTGTGGAGATAAATTGATTTTTTGGCATTTTCTCTTGTTTCATATCAACAACCGTAATTGTTGGCATTTGGCTTACAAAAAAACGATTTTCAAGTTTAACTTCTAAATACTTTCCGTTTTGAGTATTATTGTAAGTTTCTATTGAGGGAGTTGCGGAGCCAAGAATTATAGGTATGTTAAAAATAAAACCTCTCATCACAGCCATATCTCTACCATTGTAAATTACCGTCTCTTCCTGCTTGTAAGAACCATCATGCTCTTCGTCCACAATTATAAGCTTCAAGTTTTTAAAAGGAAGAAAGATAGCAGAGCGTGTCCCGATGATAACCCTAGCCTCTCCATTTATTATTTGCATAAAATTTAAAATCCGCTTTTTTTCAGAGACGCTAGAATGCCAAAGAATTGCATCAAAACCAAAACGCTCTTTAAAACGGCTTAATATAGCAGAAGAAAGTGCAATTTCAGGAAGAGTTAAAAGCACCTGTCCACCATTTTTTATAACCTCATAAATTAAATGAAAATAAACCTCCGTCTTTCCGCTCCCCGTCTCTCCATTTAAAAGAAAAGACTTAAATCCACTTTCTAAAAAACTCTCAATGATTTTAAATGCTTCTTTTTGAGGCGTAGATAGAGTTGCTAGGTTTGCATTCATAATCTTCTTTTCTTCTAATTTACTAAACTGCACAAGCTCTTTGTTTGTGATTTTTGCAAGTTCGGAAGGGGGAATTCTAATTGAATTTAAGGCAATTTTTGCTCCATCTTTTAAAACCCCCCATAAATCCTTCCACAACTTAGACTTTAAAGAGTTCTCACAAGCTTCTTTGGAAAGGTATATTTCAAACTCCACTTCTTCTTTTATTTCAGGAATACGAAATTTAGAAAATGGGAAGCATAGTCTTAGAAACATGCCTACGCTTCCAGTGTTATACTTGCTTGCTGTTTCCACAAGTTTTATCAGTTTAGAATTAAAAACACCTCTCAAAAGCACAAAATTCACCTCCTTTAATGTAAATTCTGTTTTTTCTGGCACCTCAAGAATCTCCACAACCACACCAAATGTTGCAATTTTACCAAATTGAATAGAGACAACATCTCCCTCGCAAACATCATCAAAACAGAGATAGTCAAAAGTTTTGGAAAAAGGTAAGAGCGGAAAAACTTTAACTAACATAAAACTTAAAAGCCAAATCTATTTTGAATATCCTCATAAATCTGATTTGCTAAGTTAATTGAAGCATTCTCTCCTGCTGATTTTTGAGTAAAGAAGTCTGCAATTACATTTTGTCTTGCTGATATATAATTAATAGAACTAGAAGCCCTGCCCGTAAAAATAACCTTTTCTCCATCTATTTCAATTAATTTAAAATTCACTTGAATTGTAATTGTAAAATTTGAAGTTAAAGCGTCTGCCCCAAGCCCAGAGCTTTCAATACTTTCAGTTTTTTCAATAGTAATTTTATATTTTGGGCTAAATGAGGTTTCAAATTTATCTTCTAATATTTTTTTTATCGTAGCAGAATTCTCATCCATTTTATTTATAATAACGGATACATTTTTAATTTTATCTTGCCTTTCAATTCTTTCAAAACCGCAAGAGTAAAGAATTAAAGTAAATATCAGTAAAATAAATTTCATAATTTTAGCATTTCATCAACTATCTTTTCTTGAATTCTAATTCCATAAAGCTCATTTACAAGGCAAAAACCAGTGGGAGAAGTAACGTTAATTTCCGTTATATGGTCGTCTATTACATCAATTCCAACCAAAAACAAACCTAGTTCTTTAAACTTTATAAAAAACTCTCTGCACATTTCTTTTTCTCTTTCAGTTAATGTCGTTTGAAAAAACTTTCCACCAACTACCGTGTTTGAAATTGCATAATCCTCGGCTTGCACTCTATTTAAAGCTCCAGCAAATTCACCATTAATAAACAAAATTCTCTTATCGCCTTTTTTAACATTAGGAAGATATTTTTGAGCAATTATTGGCAAATCTTTATAGCTTTGATGCAGTATTCTAAAAGCATTAAAAAGATTTTTATCATTTTTAGGTATATAAAAAACTCCCATGCCCCCATGAGCATACAAAGGTTTAATTACAATCTCCTCATGTTTTTGCCAAAATTCTCTTATAACCTTTTCATCATTTGAGATAATTGTTTCTGGCATAAATTTTGCAAAATCAAGCACAAAAAGCTTTTCGGGGCAGTTTCTTACCGATGTTGGATTGTTTAAAACCTTCGCTTTTTTTAATTTTTCAAGTAGGTAAGTAGTTGTAAGGTAGTTCATATCAAAAGGAGGGTCCTGCCTTAAAAATATGAAGTTAAAGTCGTCTAAATTCTGTAAAGATGCCTCACTCTCCTCTTGTTCTCCTTCAAAAACATACCCCGTAGCATAAATTTGACCTTCTCTATACATTAAAGTTTCAGGATAGTAAAACCAAACATCAAAACCTCTAGCATAACATTCGTGCATAATAAGTAATGAAGAGTCCGTTCTTGGTTTTAAAGTTTTAATCCTATTTATTTGAAATGCAATTTTCATAGTTCTTTGTTAAGTTTTCTAAATTAATAAAACAAAATAAATAAAATGTCAAAGTTTCTAATCTAACTAAAAGCTTGTTTTTAAAAAAATTTCTTTTCATAATAACTCCACAATTGAAATACCTGATATGTTTAACTTTATAAAAAGAAGAAAGCTATTAAAAATACTAAAAAATTTTAAAAGTGTCGTTTTAAAAGAAAAATTTGATAAATTCTTAAAAATGGTAAAATTTGAAAAAGATAAAGCATCTCTAATTTTTGAAACCCCAAAAAAGGACATTAAGGATATTGAAATCTTTGAAGACGAAATTAAAAACATCGCTAAGCTTTCTGGCTTTAAAGAAGATGCAATTTCTGTTATTATTTCAAGCACTTCCTCTCCCGAGACTAGCGTTAAACCTCTTTCTAAAATACAAAAGATAATTTGCGTTGCTTCTTGCAAGGGGGGAGTTGGTAAATCTACCATTGCAATAAATTTAGCAAAAGATTATGCCGACAAAGGTCTAAAAGTTGGTCTTTTAGATGGTGATATTTACGGCCCCTCAATTCCCATCATGCTAAACATACATAATGAAAAACCAAAAATTGAAAATGGCAAATTAATCCCCATTGAATATGAAGGAATTTCCGTTATTTCTATGGGGTTTCTAATTAAAAATGAAGATGCTTTAATGTGGAGAGGAGCGATGATTACAAAAACATTAAGAAGCCTTTTTGAAGGGGTTTTATGGGGAGAGCTTGATTGCCTAATTGTAGACTTACCGCCAGGCACGGGAGATATCTATATATCTCTTTTAACAAGTTATAAAGTATATGGAGTTTTGCTTGTTTCTAGCCCGCATTTAGTTTCTCTTGAAGAAATGAAAAAGACAATTCAACTATTTAAAAAATTTAACATCGACATTCTTGGGGTGGTTGAGAATATGATAGAAGATGGAAATAAATCCTCTGAATTTGAATTTAAAGCAGAAAGGCAAAAATTTAAAAAAGATGGTTACGTGAGGCTTAATTTGAATTTTGGAGAAAAATTAAAAATATAAAAAATTCCAAAACTTTACTACCCTCGTGAAGCAAGTGATTATTGTTATTTTATCTTTTTAATAAAGCCTCCTCCTATCATTTTTGTGCCATTGTAAAAAACGGCTGCCTGCCCAGGAGCGAGGCTTTTTGTTGCTTCTTTCATAATCGCTATTTTGTTTTTTATGTCAAGTTCACAGGGAATAAAATTTCCAGAAGACCGAACTTTAGCAGTTATATTTTCAAAATCTATGCAGTTCTCACTTTTCACTGTTAAATTAAATTCTTCAATTTCGCAGGTTGTTCTAAGCAGGCAATCCTCCGTTCCAACAAAAATTTTATTAGATTTAGCATCAATTTTAATTACATAAAGAGGCACTTGACTGGGCACGGATATTCTCCTTCTTTGACCTATTGTATAGTTTATAATTCCATCATGTTTGCCAACCACATTTCCCGTTTTTATATCAATTATATCACCAGGCTTCAAAACATCTTCTCCCTTTATCTTCCTCACAACACTTGCATAATCGCCATCTGGCACAAAGCAAATATCTTGACTATCAGGTTTTTCTGCAAGCTGAAGCCCAAATTTGTGTGCTAAATTCCTTGTTTCTTCTTTTGTCATTTCCCCTAAAGGAAACTCTAAAAATTGGATTTGCTCATAAGTGGTTTGAAAGAGAAAATAACTTTGGTCTTTTTTTAAATCTGCTCCTAAATGAAGCTCATCTCCTATTTTTCTTACATAATGACCTGTTGCTAAAAAATCTGCTCCTAATTTTTTTGCTATTTCATACAGGTCTCTAAACTTAACTGTTTGATTACATCTAACACAAGGGACGGGAGTGAATCCTTCCACATAACTTTGAGCAAAATTCTCCATTACCTCTTTTCTAAAGACGCTTTCATAATTTAGAGTGTAGTGCTTTATGCTTAGCTTTTGAGCTACTTTTTGAGCATCTATTATATCTTTAGAGGCACAACAGGTTTTGGAGTTAGCATTTACAGATTCACCGTAGTCGTAAAGTTGTAATGTAACACCTATAACGTCGTATCCTCTTTCTTTTAAAAGACCAGCAACAACTGAAGAGTCTACCCCTCCAGACATCGCAACAACAACTCTATTAGCCATTTATGAATGGATGGGGATTAATACATTCCTCCCATACCACCCATTCCCATTCCACCAGCACCACTGCCAGCAGGAGCGGAAGATTCGTCTTTTGGTTCTTCTGCAATTAAGCATTCTGTTGTGATTAGAAGTCCAGCAACTGAAGAAGCGTCTTTTAAGCTTGTCATTACTACTTTTACAGGGTCAATAATACCAGCGGAGAACATGTCAACGAAAGCATCATTTTGAGCGTCGTATCCTTTGTTTTCGTCTTTCATATCAATTAACTTGCCAGCAATAACTCCTCCATCAACACCTGCATTTTGAGCAATTTGCTTAATTGGGGCAGAAAGCGCTTTTTTGATGATTTGAATACCTGCTGTTTGGTCTTCATTTTCACCTTTTAAGCTTTCTAGTTTTGTGGAAGCATAAAGAAGAGTTGTTCCTCCTCCTGTTACAATACCCATTTGAGCAGCCGCTCTTGTTGCGTGCATTGCATCTTCCACTCTATCTTTCTTTTCTTTTACTTCAACCTCAGAAGCACCGCCAACTTTTAAAATTGCAACTCCGCCAGAAAGTTTAGCAAGACGTTCTTGTAGTTTCTCACGGTCATAGTCTGATGTTGTTTCTTCAATTTGTTTTTTAATTGAAGAGCATCTGCTAGTAATATCTCCTTTTTCTCCATGCCCACCTATTATTGTTGTTTCTTCTTTTGAAATAACAACTCTATCAGCAGAGCCAAGAGCTTCAACGGAAACTGTTTCTAGGCTAATTCCAAGTTCTTCAGAAATCAACTCTCCTCTTGTTAAAATTGCGATGTCCTCAAGCATTGCCTTTCTTCTGTCTCCAAAACCAGGGGCTTTAACGGCGCAAACTTTTAATCCGCCACGAATTTTGTTCACCACAAGTGTTGCAAGAGCTTCTCCTTCAACATCTTCAGCAATAATAAGTAATGGACGACCAGATTTTACAATACCTTCAAGTAGAGGTATCATTGGTTGAAGTGTGGAAAGCTTCTTTTCAAAAATTAAAATGTATGGTTTTTCAAGCTCTGCAACCATTTTTTCTGCATTTGTTGCAAAGTAAGGGGAAAGATATCCTCTATCAAAGTTCATACCTTCCTTAACTTCCACCTCAAAATCAAGACCTTTAGCCTCCTCAACTGTAATTGGGCTTTCATGACCTACCTTCTCCATTGCATCAGCTATTTTCTCTCCGATTTCTTTGTCTCCATTAGCAGAAATTGTAGCAACTTGAGCAATCTCCATTTTACCAGAAACTTTTTTTGCTTTTTTTGCAATTTCTTCAATAACTGTTTTAACGGCCAAGTCTATACCTCTTTTTAAATCCATTGGATTTATGCCTGCCGTCACCATTTTAAGCCCTTCAGTTGCAATAGCTTGAGCTAAAACTGTTGCCGTTGTTGTTCCGTCTCCCGCATTGTCATTTGCCTTGCTTGCAACTTCACGAATAAGTTGTGCTCCCATGTTTTCAAAAGGGTCTTTTAATTCTATTTCTTTCGCAACAGAAACTCCGTCTTTTGTAATTTTAGGAGCCCCATAACTTCTTGCAAGCATTACGTTTCTCCCTTTAGGGCCAAGCGTAACTTTAACCGCATTTGCAATTGTATTAATTCCTCTAAGAATAAAAGCTCTAGCCTCTACTCCGTGTGATATCATTTTTGCCATAAATTTCTAAAAATAAATAATTATAATGTTTTAATAGCAAGAACATCACTTTCTTTTAAAATGATGTAGTCTTCGCCTTGAATTTTAACTTCAGTGCCTCCCCATTTAGCAAACAGGATTACATCCCCTTCTTTTACATTCATTGGAATAAGCTTACCATCATTGTTTAAAGCTCCCGCTCCAACAGCAACAACTTTACCTTCAGAAGGCTTCTCTTTAGCGGAATCAGGTATGATAATACCTCCTTTTGTTTTTGTTTCCGCTTCCAATCTTTTTACAATTATTCTATCACCAAGTGGTTTTAAGTTTATTGTCATAGTAATTTTATTAATATATATTGTATTTTCAAAAGAAGATATAATTTTTAAAAAATGTTTTTCAAGAGATATTTTAAAAAAGTTGAAAAATTATTTAAGAAACCTGATTTGCAAGTTTAAATTAAATAACAATTCACCACCTTCCTGATATAAAACACCATAATTATGCCTTCCTGTGCTTGCACTCTCAAATTTTGTATTTTCAAATAAATAAGAAAGGAATTCATCTCTGTTGTATAAGTGATAGCAAATTATATCTCCATCGCTTTTAACAACAATATATCCGTGTGCTTTTGAAAACCCATCCCATATCTTACTTGGCACCATTCCTAGTGCAGTTGATTGTAAAAATTGCTTTACTTTAAATTCATAATCAGAAAGAGAAAGTTCATATTTTGAAAATAAATCTTTATTCAAACTTAATAGATTTGTTAAATCGGCAATCTTGTTTGCCTTCCCACTAAAAAAATCAATCAACATTTCTGCGATAATTTTAGGAAAAGCTGTATCTATCTTTTTTAAATTAGATTCAAATGAAGAGCTTAGCATTTTGTAAAATTTTATTTTACCTCCTAATAATTCAATTTGCTTTATTCTATCCTGCACTTTTGAACGAGTTTCAATCTTATTTATACCTTCAATATAATTATATTCTAAATTCTCTATTTTAAAGACAAAGTTTGTTGTTTGACCAGCATTTAAAAGCGTTGAAGCACCACCAACCATTGATTTGATAGAAAACCCAAATGGTATTACTATATTTGCAATTGTATCAAATATCTCAGCTTCAATATCAGCTTTTTGGTAAGAGTTTGCTTTAATTTTATTACACAATAATTCTTTCATTATTTTTTCCGCCTCTTCAATTTCAAAAGTCGTATTTGTTGCAGATAAAATTTTATCAAATATTAGCTTTGTTTTTAATGCTAAATTTTGGTCGTCAAAACATTTTAATACTTCGTTTTTAGAATTAATAATTTTAATACCCTTTCCCGTAATATCAAAAGTTACATCTTCTTTAAAAACCCTTTGAAAGATAAAAAATTTATCTTTTACAATATTCAGCTCCTTGTCCGCTATATAAACTTTTTTCTCATCTAATATCTTTAAAAATGTATAAAATTCGCACCACTCACCTTTATTTGCTCTCATAATATTGTAAAATTTTTTCAGCTACATTTTGCACAACAGGTATTGCAACGGAATTTCCAAGTTGCTTCATTGCTTGCGTCTCCGATGTAGGAAAGGTAAAATATTCTGGGAAGCCTTGCATTTTTAAACCTTCTTTAAAACTAATTCTTTTTACTTCCCCATCTACCATATAAGAATCCCAGTTTCTTCTATCTGTAATCTCGGAACCCCTTCCCCCAACTCTTAAAGTGTACCCCACTTTTTTGTTGCAATTGCCACCAAGTATATCAGACATTGTTTTTTGAAGAGGGATGGAATTTGGAAATAAAAAATTCTGACTTAAATCATCTTTAAAGCCAACCATAAAAAGTCTAGGTCTATTTTGAGGCAATCCAAAATCTGAGGCTTTTAATATTTTATAGTAAAAACTATAGCCCAAATCTTTTATTGTCTCCTCTATTTTTTTAAATGTTTTTCCGTCATCATGTTTTAGTAAATGGGATACATTTTCTAATAGAATTGCCTTTGGTTTTTTTGCATCTATAATTCTTGCAATTTCAAAAAAAAGTGTTCCTCTTATATCTTCAAATCCCTTTTTAAACCCTGCTTGAGAAAATGGCTGACAAGGAAATCCAGCACATAAAACATCGTGATTTGGGATATTTTCACTCCCTACATTTTTTATATCTTCTGCAAAAATACTCTCGTCTATTTTGTGATTTGCAATGTAAGTTTGTCTTGCAAATTTATCAATTTCGCAGGCAAAAACACATTCCCCACCTAGGTTTTTTAAGGCAATATGAAAGCCACCAATTCCTGCAAATAAGTCAATAAATGTAAAAGATTTTCCACTTTGCATTTTTAAAAATATTGTTATAGTTAAGTTTATAAAGTGAAAAACCTTTTTCAAGGGATATTTTAAAAAAGTTGAAAAATTATTTAAGAAACCTGATTTGTAATTTTAAATTAAACAATAATTCACTTAGTTTATTTACCCCACAAGCTATTTTTTGAAAATTGATGTATTTATGTTTAAATTGTGCAAGAAATTGTGCAAAAAATAAGAGTTTAAATATATCCCTATTTAGGAAATATATTTATTTTGTTTTTTTCATATCTTTTTTACTTTCCGCTGTTGCAGGCTGTTGCATTTGTCCTTCTTGCTTAATTTTCGTGCCATCTTTCATCATTTTTTGTTCTTCCATTTTTTTACTATCGTGCTTCTTGTGATTATTTGCAAAAGAAACATTGAATAGCAATGCGGAAGAAAGGCAAAGGATTGCCAAATTTGTTTTTTTTAAAGACATAATAAAAATATACTTTTAATAAATTTGGATAAATAAAATTCTTTGAAAATTTTAAATTAGAAAAGTTTTTTCCAACTATTTTTCCAACTAATAAAAATTTAATTAAAAATTTTTAATTTACAAGTTTTTTTATAATATTTAAAAAATAAAAATATGTAAAAAGTGCAATAATCAAATAAAAGTTAGAGATTTACTTAAAATATTGCAAGTTGGAGGAATGATTTTAAAGATAAAAAAACCTTAAGCATTCAAAAAAATAAATTCATACTGTCTGAATAGATTTATTTGAAAGTGTAAATTTAACAATCCGCCCCATCGTAAAAATCACAAATATTTTCATCAATTTCTTCTTCTGCCGAGTTTCCAATTTGCGTTTCTATAACCTCTAATGGAGAATCGGACTCATTTAAAATAATTTGACTTTTACCAAAGGGAACTAAAATACCTTGCCCTTTTGTTAAAATTGTCATTTCGTTTTGATGAGTGATTTTTGCAATACCGCTAACTACAACCCAATAATCCTTTGTTTTTAAACGGGGCTTCATTGTAAAGCTTTCAAAAGGTTTAACAAAAATACGTTTTACCTTGTGGTTTTTTCCTTCAAAAATTGTTTCATAAAAACCCCAAGATTGAGAAAAAAAGGTTCCATTCTTCGAAACCTCCCCATCATTTAAAAATTTATCGTCTAAGGCAAAATCATCTAATAAATAAGATTTAAATGATATGATATCTGCCATATTTGTCCACGGAGAGAGCATTTTAAAACAGGATATATTTTTTGTTTTTTCAAGAACGGCAACCTCAAAAGATATTTTTTTTACATCTTGCACGCCATCTCTTTGTAAAGTTAAAACTCGCTTCCCAACCGCTCTAGATAATGCAAGTGAAGACTGATGCAAGATTTCTTGACAATGAACCGAAAATTCATGCAATATGGTTTTTACAGATGAAAGGATAACTCCAGAATGCCATAGATAGTTTTCTTTTTCAAAAAGCTCAATTGCCATTTTTTTATTTGGTTTTTCTACAAAGTGATGTAAGTTACAGTTAATATAACCATACTCCGTTGAAGGTAAGGTGGGCTTACTTCCAAATAAAGTTATGCTAGAGGAGTTAACTTCCAAAGCGTTTTGAATTGACTTTAAGAACAAATCTTGAGACAAAATTAGGTTGTTTATAGGTATAACAAGTAGTTTTACATCTTCACCTAAAGAAGCTTTTGCCCAAAGGCTACACAAAGCTAAAGAAAAAGCCGTCCCACTCGCTTCAGTTTCAAAAAAAATGGAGGAATAGATAGGGGCTTCATTTAATATACAATTCTGATGTAACTTATTTCCAAAAATTATTGGAGGCAAAAAATTACCATCATATATTAACTTTAGTGATTTTACAAACAGAGATTCTCCATCTTGTAATTTTAAAAATTGCTTCGGTAACAAACGTTTAGAAGTCACCGAATGAGGGGCATTAAAGCCACCACATAGTATTATAGGAAGTATAACCTTCATAAAAATTAAGTAAATAATTCTTATTAATAAGAAGTCTTGAAAAATTTTAAAAGTCAATACTTAAAATTTAAAAAATCAACTTAATTTCATTTTAATTTAAAATTACATTAATTTTACAAAGAAAAACTTAAAATTATAAATTATATAATTAATTCAAATCTTGAAAATGCCTCTTACCTAAAACCGCCCCTTATATCAACCTAAACATCAAAAAAGTTATTACAAAAAGAGTGAATCATTTCTTCATTTTGATTTTTTTCTGCCCTTGAAATCATCAGTTTCATTTCTATTTTTACGCTTTCTAGAAACTCATCGCTACTGCTTATAAAGATATAATATGCATCATCTTCAGTT
>JBILVD010000034.1:0-12873 GCA_044370655.1 Candidatus Deianiraeaceae bacterium
TATGAGTTTAAAATATGAATTGGTGTTTTCAAAACGAAGAAGTATTTCACTTTCTGTTAATTCTTTGTATAAAATATTGGTGAAAGCTCCTAAAAATACTGATAAATCTTATATTGAGACTTTTGTTTTGAAGCATAAAGGCTGGATAGAAAAAAAACTCGAAATTTTAAAGGGGAACAAGAAAGAAGGTTTTTGGTGGCTTGGAGAGAGGTGTCCTCCTTTTTTAGAACCTATTAAACCTTTAATTCTAAAGATTTTTGAAGAAAGGTTGGAGGCTTGCTATCAAGCTTTTAAACTTCATCACAACGCTCTAAAACCTACGCTTTTGATAAGAAAAATGAAGTCTCGTTGGGGCTCTTTATCTCATAATTCAAAAAATAAGGCTTGTAAAATGACATTAAATTCCATATTAATTCACACTCCGCTTGAATGTATAGATTATGTGATTTTTCATGAATTATGCCATATTAAACATCAAAATCACGGAAAGGGGTTTTATGATTTACAACAAAAACTTGTGCCAAATTACAAAGAAGTTAGAGCAAAATTGCGAGAATTTTTGATAGAAGATTTTTATGTGTAGAGTATTTCTTTTTTTTTAAATTTTTTCTTGCATTTTAACAAAAGCTTATTTAAATTTCACTAAACTTTATAAAAAATGATGAAAGGAAAGATTCTATCTTGTGGAGGCTATCTACCTAAAATAAAAATGACAAACGACGACTTGGCAAAAAAAGTTGATACAAATGACGAATGGATAAGAACAAGGACGGGGATAACGCAAAGGTTTATAATGCAAGATGACCAAAAAGTAACAGACATGGCTCTTGAAGCAAGCCTTATTGCACTTGAGGGGCTAGATAATGTTGACGGAATAATTTTTGCAACTTCAACGCAAGATTTAGTCTTTCCTAGTTCTGCCTGCATTTTACAGCGTAAATTGAGGGAGAAAGATAAAAATGTTTTTGGCTTTGCTTTTGACATAATCGCCGCTTGTGCAGGTTTTGTGCATGGAGTGACGCTTGCAAATTCTATGATAAAATCTGGGCTTGGAAAGAGGATTTTGGTTGTAGGGGCAGACGCCGTTTCTCGTGCTTTAAATTGGGAAGATAGAGAAACCTGCGTTTTGTTTGGAGATGGTGCGGGGGCGGTGGTGATTGATGCCGTGGCAGAAGATGAGGAAAGTGGTATTATAGATTGCGAACTTAAAGCGGACGGAACTTTTACAGAAATACTAAGGACAAATTGTGGACCTACGGATAGAAACTCCCCTCTTTATATCTCAATGAAGGGGAAGGAGGTTTTTGTGCACGCAGTTAAGAAAATGTCCGACTCCATCTCTCATTTAATTGAAAAAAATGGAATTTCAAAAGATGATGTAGATTTTATAATCGCCCATCAGGCTAATGCAAGAATTTTGGACGCCGTTGCCAAAGGTCTTGAAATGCCAGAGGAGAAGTTTGTAATGACAATACAAAAGCATGCAAATACATCTGCTGCAACAATTCCGCTTGCATTATGGGAGACTTTTAAAGAAGGTAAAATAAAAAGGGGGGATACCATAATATTTGAAGCCTTAGGTGGTGGGCTTGTGTGGGGAGGAGTGCTTTTAAAGTGGTGATTTTATTTAGGTTTTGATGAAAAGAGAATTTGATGGGGCATACCGTTTTCATTGAATTTAGTCAAAAATAAAGAGTAAATGGAAGATATATTCAAAAATAAGGCACTCCTAAACTTCTTGATTTTGAAATATGAGGTGTAAATTTGGTTTAGATTGAAGAAAAGATGTTATTTTACCGGTGTTAAGAAAAGATTTAAATCCTTCTCCTGCAAAGGTTAAACGCATTTCCCTTAAATTTGTGGGCTTTTGCGAAGGTGAAGTATTTTGAGATGCGGAATTGACATCTAATTATAGCCATAAACATACATAAAAAAATCCATAGCCATCTTAACTATTCTTAAAGACTTGAAGTAGCATTTAGTTTTACGAACTAAGGCTGGAATATAATATCCTAATTTAGAGTTCCAACTTTCCACAAGGCATGTTTCTAACTTACTAATACAATGTATTATTATATTATAATGAACTCCAAAATAAGACATATTAAAAGAATAAGTAGGATTTCTATAAGTAGAAATAAATTTAATTTTTCCATTACTAGTGCTATAAATATCTTCAAATATATCAAGACTATCTTTCAAATCAGTTCCTCCTACTTTAAATGAACACATTTACATTCTTCCTCTGTAAATAGCAGTCCATATTTTGAGTCATTTCCCTCCTCTTTTAGTTTTTTTTTAAATATAGCATATAATTCATCTAATTCTATTATTTCCGTTCCTTCTTCATATCGTTTCTCTTCTAATTGTAGACTTGAATGTCTTTTTAAAAGCCATTCATAAACTGTTTGATAATAAATCTTCTTTCTAAATATCTTACTTAATATGCTAGCTATTCTTCTAAATCCATTACCTTCGGTATAAAGGATAAAAGCCATTTCTTGTTCTTTTTTGCTATACTTTACCCTATTATCTTCTCCTTCACGAAAGTATTTATTACATTCCTTGCATTTGTATCTCTTCTTATTCCAAATAATATCACTTTTAATAAGAAGAGTTGAGCCACAAAATTTACATTCTTTCATATGAAACAAAAACTAATTTTAGTTAGAGGTATGATGGAGTATAATTAGATGTTAATGCCGATTTTTTAATTCTTTCAAGATAGCGTTTTGAATGTAAATTCTATTTCTTATAATGAAGATTAGTGCAACAATTAGCCCCATTACTATCAAAAACAAGATTTGTAATAGTCTAGAATGTTTGTTAAATTCGGTTTTACTAAATTCAATATTCAATATGTAAGAATGTATAAAATTTTGATTTTCCAAATTATACTCCCATTTATAGTTCATATTTTTAGAGATTTTAAAGCCTTTGTCTTTCTTTCCAATTTCTGTTATAATGTTGCCTTTGTTGTCAGTTAAGGATATATGATTAATGAAGCCATCGTGTGCTTTTAGTTTGTCTTCAATTATTAAGTTAAAGTCGTCCCCTGAAATAACTAGAACTATCAGTCTTTCAATTTCTTTGCTATAGAAAAACATCCATTTAGCAGGGATTCTTTTAGGCAAGCTAATTTTTTTTGTAACTGGGTAGGTGAATAATTTATTTGGATTTTTGAATACGTCTTTTGCTAAAGTTCTTTGCATTTGGCAATTAAGAACTGCATCTCCCTTTCTGCAAGGGGCGTCTCCACACATTTGCGTTTTGCATTGCTCAACATCAATTATAGAGAATGTTTCTTGAAATTTAGAGTGCTCTTGCGTTTGGTTTTTCTCTCCTGTTGTCATCTTTAAAAAGCCATCTTGACCAAATAAATAGATGGTTGTTATGTTAAATCTTTTTGCTAGATTTTTTAAATCTTCATTTGTGTAGTTTTTTTTATTTTTAAGAATTTCATTAATTGCAATTGTAGAAGCCTCAAGCCTTAACGTCATTTCATTTTCTAATAATTCAATGCTTGCGACTGCGCTTTGAGTAACATCGTCAGCACGATTTTCAAAGCTTTCAATTAAACTATGTCTAGTAACTAAAAAACTCCACATGCCGATAATGCAAACTAACAACATCAAAATTATTTCAACAGGACGAACCGTGCTTAACATATGCTTTAGCGTTAAGTTTAAATATATAAATTTAGCTTCTTTCGTTTCTTTATTCATCTTGAAATTTAAAAATTATAATTTTTTTGGGTTGAAAATAATAATTTGTCAAGTCTTTTTTAAACTTTTTTTATTTATTTAAACAAAAATTTACAACATAATTTTTTGCCAAATCTTATGTCTAAAATTTAAATTTACAAAATTAACACTTACTTCTTGAAAAATATTTTTTTTGAATTATCTTAAATTCATAAAAGTAATGAATTGCATATGAACGAAAAAAACGAACCAAAAATAAATCTTGAAGAAGTTGTAAAAGAAGCGAAACAAGATGTAGAGGAAAATAAGCAAGATGAAGCTCTTTCTAAGCTAAAAAACGACTTATTATTAGCATTAGCAGAGGCGGAAAATTTGAGAAAGAGGCACGCAAAAGAAAAAGAGGATTTATCCAAATTTGCAGTATCCTCCGCACTTTCTGAGCTTGCAACTCCTTTTGAGCATCTTTTTTCCGCTTTAAAGCTTGAAGTCTCAGAAGATTTAAGAGAAAACCCCTTCGTGAAATCAATGTTTGAAGGAGTTTTGATGGTGCAAAAAGAGTTTGAAAAAGTCTTCAATAAACTAGGTTTAAAGAGGATTTACCCTGAGGGAGGGAGTTTTGATCCAAACTTTCATCAGGCTGTTTCCCAAATTGAGGTTCAAGGTTTTGATGCAGGTGCAATCGTGCAAGTTGTAAGTGCTGGTTTTGAGTTAAACGGAAGAGTTCTTAAACCTGCGATGGTTGTTGTTGCAAAATAATATTTTTTTGCAAATTAGCATAATTTAGTATGATTTTTAACTCAATTTCAAGTTTTTTAGATGCAAAAAAACCTTTATCAGGCGAGTTTTTAGCAGTTGATATTGGGGCAAAAAAATCAGGATTTGCGGTGAGCATTTTGGGCGGGAGAATGTCCGTCCCTTCTTTTGTGTTTAACTCTTCAAACGAGGAAGTTCTTGCAAACGAGATAATAAGAGTAAAAAGAGAGAAATTCTGTAATTATATAGTCTTAGGATTTCCCTTTGCTTGGGAGGAGGGGCTTTCCGCAAAACGGATTATAAGAATTGCAAAAATGCTTGAAGAAAGAGGGGAAAGTCCCTTACTTTACGACGAAAACAGAACTAGTGTAAAGGTAAAGCAGGTGGTATTTGAGGCAAGAGGTAAAATGACTAAAAAAGAGTTGCAAAACTACGATGCAAGTGTTGCAAGCTTAATTTTAAGCAATGCACTTGATGAAATAAATACTTTTAATTATGATTAGATATGGGATTTTTGCCTCTAAAGGAAAAATGGGGCAGGCTTTAAAGCTAGCAAGTGAAAGCTTTAAAAATGCGGAAGCTTCGAGGTTTTTTGATAGAAGTTTCACCAAACAGCAAGTAAAAGGTCTTGACTTTATAATTGATTTTTCAAGCCCAAAAGGCTCTCTTTCTCTTTTAAAAGAGATGCAAGGAGAAAAAGCCCTTATAATATGCGGAACAACTGGATTTAGTAAGGAAGAATTTGAAGAAATTAAGAAGCTTGCAAACGGTGTTAAAGTTTTATATTCTGCAAATTTTAGCTTAGGAATTCGTGCAATTGCTAAGGTTTTAAGGGAGCTTGCAAGCGTTTTAAGGGAGTATGACGTTGAAATACTTGAAAAACATCACAACTTAAAAAAGGATATTCCATCAGGCACCGCACTATTGCTTGGAAAGGAGGTTGCAATCGGCAAAAATCAGGACTTTGAAACAGTGAAAGCGGTTAACAGAAATGGAGGGCGAGAGAAAGATGAAATAGGTTTTGCCTGCATGCGTCAAGGGTCTATTTTTGGGTTTCATGAAGTTTCTTTTGCAAACAACGATGAGAGAATTTGGGTGGGGCACGAAGCCTTTAACAAAGTTATATTTGCAAAGGGAGCTATTTCTGCTGGCTTAAAAGCAGTTGAAAGATTTCAATTTCTCAAACATGGTTTTTTTGAATTGGAAGATTTAGAAGATTAAATTTTTTGCTTGCAAATATAGAAACAATAAGTTAAAATGGCGTTGCAATTTGCTTATTAATTGCCTTTTGCACAACTTTTAATTGTCTTTATGAGATTATCTATTTTGAATATATTAAAATTAGAACATGAGAAAATGAGAGAAAAAATAACAGAAACGTTAAAAGAGAAAAAATTTGAAAATCAAAAAAAGTTTTTTTTAGAAATTAAAAAAGACTTAAAATTGCAATTAACAATTGAGAAAATTCTATTTTTTAGGGAAATTCAAAAATATCAAAATCTACAAATAAAAGAGATATGTGATGATGTTGAAGATATAATTGCGGAACTTTCTAGTAAATTAAGCCCATATCAACAAAATGATTTGTTAAATGATTTATCGGAAGCGTATCAAGAATATTCAGCCAGTTTAGAGAAGGGAATGACGGAAATTCCTTTGCAAAAAATGGAAATTCTCTTAAAAAAGTTTAAAAAATTAAAGCAAAGTAAATGGAGGTTATTTTTTCATAAAATGCTGAAATTTTTTTATTAACTTAACTTCCCAAGCTTTAAATCTCTTGTAAAATCATCAATTGTGTAAGAGAAAATAAGAATATCATGCATTTTATTCTTGAAAAATTTATATTTACGGAGCAATCCTTCATACTTAAAACCGCACTTTAAAAGTAAATTATTAGAAGCGTCGTTTTCCCTTATAGTTGTTGCCTGAACTCTCGCAACTCCCATTTTCATAAATGCAAATTTGAGAACCTCCATTATGCTTGCAGACATTATTCCTTGCCTTTGATAGTTTGGGTGAATATCGTAGGCTATCTCTATTCTAAAATTAAATCTATGCCAGTCGTGAAATCCACATCCTCCAATTAATTTGTCCGTTTCTTTTTCCGAAATTGCCCAGTAGACAGTTTGCTTACTTTTAAATGACTGTATTATGCTTTCAATTTCAAGAGAGGCGTCTTCGTGATTTTTAGGAATTAAGGCGTCTGGTATAAAACGATTGACCTCAGGAATTGTGTATAATTCAAAGTAATTTTTTACATCATTTCTATTAAATTCGCGCAATACGAACTTATCATTTATATCCAAAATTGGAAATGTATCAAAAAAATCCATATTAAAAAGACATTATCTCATCTACTTTTATTTTTGATAAAGATTCTAGGTTTTTTGTGCATTCATCGGTAAGCTTTTGTATCTTTTCTTCAATTTTCTTTACGGCGTCTTCAGAGAAAACTTTATCCTTTAAACCTTTTTTTAACTCGTCGTTTTGGTCTCTTCTTATGTTTCTTACAGAAACTTTAGCATCTTCAAGAGCTTTGTTTACAAGATTAGAGGTGGACTTACGCCTTTCTTCGCTCATTGGGGGCATTACAACTCTAATAGAAGAGCCTTCCATAACAACCGAAACGCCTAAATTAGCAGACTGTATAGCTTTTGAGACATTTCCTGCAAGAGAGGCGTCGTGAACTCTCACCATCATAGTTTTTGAATCGCTCACATTTATTGAAGCAACTTGAGAAATTGGGGTTTCACTACCATAAGCTTCAACACGAATGGCATTAAAAATGGCAGGAGTAGCCTTTGTGCTAAGCCCCGAAATTGAATTTTTGAAATTTTCAATTGTTTTTGCAAATCTTTCTTGCGTTTCTTTTAAAATACTTTCAGTATTAGTCATAAACATTTTAAAAATATGTTAAAAGTTAATATTATTTTTCTTTTTTTTGCAAGCATTTTTTTTACACTTGCCTCAAAAACTTCATACTCCCAAACTTCTGGGGTTTTTAAATGCACTAAACTTGGAAACGTCAACTTGCGTAATGGCCCTGGGCTAAAATTCAATATAGCCTACAAAGTTCTCGCAAGGGGGTATCCGCTTAAAATTATTGACACGATTGACACTTGGGTTGCAGTGGAGGACTTTAAGGGAGAGAGAGTTTGGGTTTCTTCTAGCAATCTTTCAAACAAATGTGGTAAAATCGTGAATACAGAAAAAGCGGAAGTTTTTTTAAAACCAAGCACCGAATCAGGCGTTATTTTAACACTTCAAGAAGGCTTTATCTTGAATAATATAAATTGCTATAACAGATGGTGCGAAGTGAAGATAGAAGATAAAAAAGGTTGGATTTTGAGCAGTCAATTATGGGGGTGAAGGCTGTTTAAGATTTAAGCAATCCGTCAAGTTTAAGCAATCCGTTAGCTATACTTGAATATGCTTTTTTAGTTTCCTCAAAAGCCTTTTTATATTGTGGAATTTGTAAATATTGTTTAGTTTTTTTATCATTTTGCGTATTTAATGCAACGGTTGGAACACCACATTTTTCTGAGGCACTTCTAAGTTGCGGTGTAAAATCACAGAATTTTTCAATAATAAAAGGCTCGTTATTGCTAAATATTAATTGAAAATCATTTGCCGAAATCGCCCTTCCACCAAGGTACATCTCTTCTTGAAATTTTCTTACACTTAAATTGATATGCCTCATCCATTCATTTGCATGCTTAGCAAAAGTTTTAACTTCTTCGCCCCTCTTATATCTCTTTGCCATTTGCACCACAATTCCTAAAGATTTAAATCTTGTTTCAAATCCATATGGTTCGCTTTTTTCTAATCTTTTAGTCCAATTTATAGTGATGTTCTTTAGGTTATCTACAGCTTGTTTGGAAAAAAGTGTAGGAAAAACAGGCACGATTAAATAATCTGAGGAATGTACAAGTAAAGCATTAAGTGTTGAGCTTGCACTTGGGGAGGTATCTATTATCACATAATCATAATTTTTTGAAATATTTAAGAGTGCTTTTTGAAATTTTGCAGGTCTATCCTCATTTCCGTCAAAGTTATACAGTGTATTTTCAGCTTCTGTAATATCAACACTAGAGGATAGTATATGAATGTTATATTCTGATAATTCTTCAAATTGTATTTTGCCCTGCCTAACGCTTTCTTCAAATGAAAACGCTTTTTTATTTTTTATTCCTTCCATTTCTCTAGGTTTTATCGGTATAATATCATTTTCCTTTAAAAAGTCAGTAAAACTTTTGTATTTTAAAAGTATATCATTCCATTTTTCACCGTCATTTATTTTGTAATCTATCGCTGTGGAAAGCCCATGTATGCAAGCAGTAAGATTCATTTGAGAGTCTGCATCTATTAACAATATGCTTAATTTTTTGTTATTTTTTGGATTTTTTCTACCACTTAATTCAAAAGCTAAATTATGAACAAAAGTTGTTTTACCAACTCCTACTTTGTGGCTAAAAACTGATACAATCTTACCCATAAATAAAAAAATAATAAAACCTAAGATATTAGCAATGTATTAATTATCTATTTTATAAATAGCAAGCAATAAATAAAAAATATTTTCACTTCCCCCTTGATTTCAAAATTTTTTAAATTACCTTTATCGAAGAAAAGAGATTTATAAATAATTATGCAGTTTAATAAAAATCAGTTTTTTACTTGGCTTATAGCGGGCTTCCTTATATTTTTTGTGTATGAAAGATTCTTTGAATTAACTCCAGAAAGAAATGCAGGGCAAATCTCTATTACCGAGTTCACAAACTTAGTTGAAAACAAAGAATTATCTTCCGCAGTTGTAACCCCTATTTCAGTAATTGGAGAAAAAACAGACGGAACAAGAGTTCGCTCCACAATTACCTTGTTTTATACAAATAATATAATAGAAAAGTTAATAAAAAATGACGTTAAAACCAGCGTTATTTTAGATACAACAAGCAAACTTTCAAAATTCTTCTCTCTTGTAATTTCTTGGCTTCCAACCTTGCTTTTAATAGGAGTATGGATATATTTCATGCGTAAAAGTAGCGGTGGAGGTTCGGGCAGTCCTGGTAAAATGTTTGGTTTTGGAAAAAGCAAAGCAAAAATGATATCCCCCAACGAAATTAAAGTTAGAATGAAAGATGTTGCAGGGATAGACGAAAGCAAGGCAGAATTACAAGAAATTATCGACTTTTTGAAAGAACCAAAAAGATACGTCCGCCTTGGTGCTAAAATCCCTAAAGGTTGCATGTTGTTTGGTAGCCCTGGAACTGGAAAAACCCTTCTTGCAAAGGCTATTGCAGGTGAGGCGGGAGTGCCCTTCTTTCATATTTCAGGCTCTGATTTTGTAGAGATGTTCGTAGGTGTTGGAGCCTCTCGTGTGCGTGAAATGTTTGCAGAAGCAAAGAAAAACGCCCCTTGCATACTCTTTATAGATGAAATTGATGCAGTGGGAAGGCAACGTGGCTCTGGAGTTGGAGGAGGAAACGATGAACGTGAGCAAACTTTAAACCAATTGCTTGTTGAAATGGACGGATTTGAAGACAACCTAGGAGTTGTGGTTGTTGCCGCAACTAATAGACCTGACATTTTAGATAAAGCCTTAATGAGACCAGGGCGTTTTGATAGGCAAGTTTCCATATCTAAACCTGACATAATAGGAAGAGAGCAAATCCTTAAAGTGCATACAGAAAAGGTAAAAACAGGTCCTGACATCAACTTAAAAGTAATTGCAAGAGGAACTCCAGGCTTTACAGGTGCAGAACTTGCAAATCTTGTCAACGAAGCAGCCTTAATTGCAGGTCGTGCAAATAAGCATATTGTGACGATGGAAGATTTTGAGCTAGCAAAAGACAAAATCCTCCTTGGAGTGGAACGTAAAGGTTTGGTAATGAAAGATGAGGAAAAAAGGCTTACCGCTTATCATGAAGGTGGTCATGCAATATGCTCAATTCACTCAAAAGGCTCTGACCCTATCCATAAAGCAACAATTTTACCTAGAGGGAGAGCTTTAGGAGTTGTAATGCGATTTCCTCTTGAAGATAAATTCTCTATGACACGTGAAAATATGCTTGCAGACTTAACAGTTTCAATGGGAGGGCGCGCAGCGGAAGAGCTAGTCTTTGGTTATGAAAAAGTTACAAGTGGAGCAATGAGCGACATTCGCCAAGTAACAGCACTTGCATCTGCTATGGTTAAAGAATGGGGAATGAGTGATAAAGTCGGGCCTGTTTATCACGGAAACGAAAGCAACCCTTACATAAAAGAAATTTCAAGTGAAGAGGTGAATAAAGTGGTTGAAGAGGAGATAAAACGCCTGGTAATTCAAGCATTAGAAAATGCAAAGAAAATCTTGACCGAAAATAGAGACCAACTTGAAACCTTAGCACAAGCTTTATTGAAGTATGAAACCTTAACGGGGGACGAAATTAAAAAGATTTTAAACGGTGAAACAATAGAAAAAGATATTCTATTTACAAAAGAAACTTCATTGGAGGGCGAAGAAAGTCAAAACTCATCAGAACCAAAAAGTTCATTTAAGTAATTTATGATATACCCTACTAAAAAAGACTTTTTAAAGCAAAAAAAGATAAAAAGGGCAAAAGACTATCTTGTAAAAGCTTCAAGATGGATGTTAATTAACCTTATACCCAAGCAAAAAGATGGCACAGTTACGGTATCTGATATTACAGGAATTGTATCCATCGGAGCTTTTTACTTTGTAATACTCATTTTCTCCTTTCCGGTCGCCCTTCCACTGCCCTACCCTCCTGGCTTTCCTAGTATTTGCGGAATTCCAATTTTTCTACTTTCAATTCAAATGGCAATTAATAAAAAAACAGTCATTTTACCAAAATTTGTTCGAGATTATAGAATAAAAATAGATCTAATAAAAAATATAATCTCCAAATCTTCTAAGATATTTAAAATAATTTCTCGCATTATAAAAGTTGGTAGACTGGAGTTTTTAACAAGCAATAAGTTGACATATCTATACGGACTGCTTTTTATAATTCTCTCGATTTGCATTTTAATACCATTTCCCGGCACAAACTTCATACCTGCGGTTGGAATTTTTTTATGCTGTCTAGGTTTGCTTTTTAGAGACGGTTTGCTTGTAATAATTGGAAATGTGGTTGGAGTTATAGGGGTTTTAATCGTCTACTTTTTAAGTGCTTACTTTGCCTCCATTTCCGCTAAAATTATAAAATCAATCTACACAAAATTTGCTTCAATTACATTTACAGAAACGATGATTGCATTTATGATTGGTGTTTTTGTTGGTATGATAGGTATGTTTTTAGTAACGCTTATTATAGAATTTATATTCAAAAAAATGAACAACAAGTTTAAAATATGAAGATAAATGCAGACAAAACAACCACAATGCTCTTTCTATCATTATGCATTATTTGGGGCTTTACTTGGATTTCAGGGAAGTATCAAATAAATGCGGGTATTCTACCTGAAATTGCAGTATCTTACAGGTTTTTAGGAGTTTGTATAATGATGTTTTTTGTAGCAAAATTTTTGAAAGAAAGTTTAGAAATAACTAGCAAGGAAATTAAAATACTATTCCCATATTTTGCCTGTTGCGGAAGCTTAAATTTTATTATGTTTTACTATGTTGCAAATTTCATGACAACCTCCATCTCCGCAATTATATTCTCATTTTCAATAATCATAATAGCACTTTTAAAGCATTATCTAAAAATTTCAAACGAAAATATCAAAGTGGTTTTGATATCCAGTTTTATAGGTGTTTTAGGATTACTTTTAGTGATGTTTCAAAAGTTGAACGTCGCTCTTGATAAAAACTTAGCAATAGGAGTTATAATAGCTTTTTTAGCAACCTTTCTATATTCTGCGGGAGCTTTATACTACGAGAGAAATCGTGCAAAACTTTCCATTTCCTCCATCTCATCATTTTTTTATGTTGCCTTGTTTGGCGTGATAATAAGCTTTTTCACTGGCTTAATTAATCATTTTATATCAGGAACAAAGATAAGCCTAATGCCTCAAATTTCAATTCCCTTTATTTTATCATATGTATACCTCGTTATAAGCGGACTAGGGATACTCTTTATGATGATGTTAATTCAAAGAATTGGGGCAGTAAATGCCTCCTACATCAACCTAATAACCCCCGTTGTTGCAGTTTTCGTCTCTTCTATATTTGAAGATTATAAACTAATACCTTCAACATTCATCGGTCTACTATTTATTATTGCAAGTAATTACATTGCAATTAGGTCAAATAGTCGTTTTTGAGTTAAAATTTCTAAATTTTTACATAAAATTCGGACTTGACACCTAATCATATTACTTTATAATCTTTCTATAAAGTAATAACTCTCTTATATATTTGTTTGCAAAAAAAGCAGGTGAAATATTGGAATAAAAATTAAATGAAAAATCA
>JBILVD010000003.1:0-39771 GCA_044370655.1 Candidatus Deianiraeaceae bacterium
TCTATAAAATATTTCTTTCAAAATTCTTCACTTTTTGCTTCCATACCTCACATTTATATACTAAACTATAAAAATTTTCCTTAAAAAATTAAGGATACCTAAAAAAATGATGACACACATTATGAAGACTTTATACAAATTTTTTAAAACCGCAGAAGTAAGCCAACAAATCATCATACACCAAAAAGTTAAGGTTGAAAAATACAACCTAGCAATGATTAATATAACAAATCAAAAAAGGTTATAGGTTAAAATTTGCTAAATAATTTAACAATAATGCTTGCAAATTTATTTATAGCAAGTGTATAAAAAAACGAATAAGAAAATACGTTTGCTAACTTTCTTATAACATTTAAATTTTTAACTCTTGGTAAATGGGAAAATTTTTGCAAAGAGATTTAACCTTTTCAAAGACGGCAATTTCCATTTTTGAATTGTCTTCTGGAGTTTTTGCAAAAGAAGAAAGTACGTCTGCAATTAAATTACCGATAATTTCAAACTCTTTTGTGCCAAATCCACGAGTTGTTCCTGCTGGAGTTCCAAGCCTTATACCTGATGTAATAAAAGGAGATGCTTTGTCAAAAGGTATTGTATTTTTATTGCAAGTTAAACCTGCTCTTTCAAGGGTTTTTTCTGCATCTTTACCGGTAATTCCATATGGGGTTAAGTCTGCAATCATTAGGTGGTTTTCCGTCCCCCCTGTAACAATTTTAAGCCCACGAGAAATGAGTGTGTTTGCTAAAACTTTCGCATTTTCTACAACATTTTTAGCATACTCCCTAAATTCAGGTTTCAAAGCCTCACCAAAAGCAACCGCCTTGCCCGCAATTACATGCATTAAAGGTCCTCCTTGCGTTCCTGGGAAGTTGGCACCATTGATGGCTTTAGAATACTTCTCATCATTCCACATAATCACTCCCCCACGAGGCCCTCTAAGAGTTTTGTGAGTTGTGCTTGTAACCACATCTGCATATGGAAAGGGGCTGGGATACTCCCCTCCTGCAATAAGCCCCGAAACATGAGCTATATCTGCCATTAAAATTGCACCGCATTTATCTGCAATTTCTCTAAATCTCTTCCAGTCTAGAATGCGGGAATAAGCCGAAAATCCTGCAATAATCATCTTTGGTTTATGCTCCATCGCAAGCTTTTCTGCCTCTTTGTAGTCTACAATTCCTTCAGGAGTTACGTGGTAAGAAACCGCATTAAACCACTTCCCTGATTGATTTACAGAAAATCCATGAGTTAAATGCCCTCCACAGTCAAGAGCAAGCCCCATTACAGTCTCCCCTGGCTTCATAAATGCAAAGTAGACTGATTGATTAGCATTTGCACCAGAATGTGGTTGCACATTTGCAAAATTACAACCAAAAAGTTGTTTTAACCTCTCAATTGCTAGAGTTTCTGCTATATCCACAAATTCACAACCACCGTAATATCTTTTATGAGGATAACCCTCGGCATATTTATTTGTCAAGACAGAGCCTTGCACCTCTAAAACAGCCTTAGAAACATAATTCTCAGATGCAATAAGCTCTATGCCCTCTTTTTGCCTTTGAAACTCTTTATTAATTACATCAAAAATCGCACTATCGCGGGAGGAAACCCCTGCTGTAAAAAAATCTTTCATATGTATTAGGGTAAAAATTAATCACGATATTATAAACGCACTTTTTTATTTGTCAACTTTATAAACTTTTTTGAATGGAGGGAAGTTTTTGTATTACACATATTGTTAATCAAAGAGATTTATACAAAAGATGGTTGCTTTTTTATTTTTTTGCCTTTAGAAAGTATTTCTATTTAGCATTCTATTTTGATTGAAATTATGTTTAAAAGTAGTGTTTTAAGGGAATTACAAGCTTGTGGATTTATTAAAGATATTGCAAAGCCAGAAAAATTAGACGAAGTTCTATCTACTCAAAAAATCACGGTTTACGGGGGATTTGATTTAACTGCGAAATCTCTACATATAGGAAATTTAATGCAAATAATGCTTCTTCGTAAGTTTTTAAAACATGGTCATAAAGTTATTTTTTTGCTAGGTGGGGCAACAACAAAAATTGGCGACCCTAGTGGAAAAGACGAGACAAGACGAATTTTAACCGATGCTGAAATTGAAGAGAATAAAAAAGCTATAATGGAGAATTTTGCTCAATTTGTTGATATTTCAAGCCCTGATGTTGTGATTTTAAACAACATAGACTGGCTAGGAGAGTTTAGCTACATTAATTTTTTGCGAGATGTTGGCTCTCACTTTACGGTGAATAGAATGCTAGCGATGGATAGCGTTAAGCTTCGTCTTTCAAAGCAAAGCCCAATGAGTTTTGTGGAGTTTAATTATATGTTAATGCAAGGCTACGATTTTGCTTACTTAAACAAAAATTATGATTGCATATTGCAGATAGGGGGAAGTGACCAGTGGGGTAACATAACAGAAGGCATGGAGCTTTGTGCTAGAATGAATGGAAAAGAAGGTTTTGCTCTCATTTCACCGCTAATTACAAGGGCGGACGGAGAAAAAATGGGTAAAAGTTTAGGTGGAGCGGTTTCTCTTTCAAGCAGGCTCACTTCCTCCTTTAATTACTTTCAATATTTTAGGAATATGGCAGATGCAGACATTCCAAAAATGCTAAAAATATATACAGATTTACCGCTTGAAAAAATAGCAGAGCTTGAGGAATTGAAGGGGAAGGAGGTAAATAAAGCCAAGGAAATCCTCGCTTTTGAGGCAACAAAACTTGCAAGAGGAGAGGAGGAGGCAAAAAAGGCAATGATAGAGGCAGAAAACATCTTCACTCAAAACAATGCACCAGAGGGGGAAGGGCTTACTTTAAAAGCAAAAGTGGGGGATAGTCTCTTAAAAATTCTAGTAGAAAACGGAGCATTAAAAAGCATCTCCGAAGGCAAAACGCTAGTTTCATCTAAAGCGGTTAAAATCAACGACATTACTCTTGAAAATTTTTCCTTTACTTTTGAAGAAAAATCAGAGATAAAAGTTTCAATAGGTAAAAAAAAACATTATAAAATTATTTGTTCTTAAAATATGAAAGCTAAAAAAGCAAACTCAAATTATACAATTTTAGAGCTAAAACATTTGCTTGAAAGTAAGCAAATCTCATCTACCGAAATAACAAAATACTACCTTGAAAGCATTTCAAAATCAGACTTAAACGCTTACATCACAGTGCTTGAAAAAGAGGCACTAGAAGAAGCAAAAAAGGCCGATGAGTCAATTGCAAAAGGGCAAATTAAGGCTTTAACGGGGGTTCCTATTGGCATTAAAGATGCATTTTGCACAAAAGGAGTTAAAACAACTATGGCTTCTAAAATGCTAGAAAACTTCATACCACAGTATGAGTCTACCGTGACAGAAAGGTTAAAAAATGCGGGAGCTATTAATTTGGGTAAGCTTAATATGGATGAATTCGCTATGGGGTCTCGCAACAAAAACAGCTACTTTGGGCAGGTTTTCAATCCATGGAAAATAAAGGGAGATGATACAAGATTAACTCCAGGTGGGTCTTCTGGAGGTTCGTCTTCGGCAGTGGCAGGTAATTTATGCACAGGAGCATTGGGGACGGACACAGGGGGAAGTGTAAGGCAACCTGCGTCTTTTTGTGGAATTGTGGGCTTTAAACCAAGTTATGGAACCGTATCTCGTGATGGAATTATAGCATATGCAAGCTCGCTAGACCAAGCAGGATTTATGACAAAAACCGTGAAGGACTCTGCGTATTTATTTGAACTAACGGAAGGGTGGGACGGCAAAGATTCAAGTCTTGCAAAGCATTCTTTTAAGGGAGTTAGCGCAAGCATAAAAGGAGATTTAGCGGGAGTTAGGATAGGTATTCCAAAAGAGTTTTTAGCGGGAGGTAGCCATTATGAAATCATTGCAAATCTAGAACAAACAGTTAAGGAGTTGGAAGCCAGGGGGGCTGTAATTAAGCAAGTGTCTCTCCCAAATGTTAAGCATGCAATTAAGCTCTATTACTTTATCTCAACAGTTGAAGCATCTTCTAATTTAGCAAGATTTGATGGCGTTAAGTATGGATACTCTCAAAAATTAGCTGGAAGTTATGAAGAATTTATATCTCACAATAGAGCGGAAGGGTTTGGAAGTGAGGTAAAGAATAGAATTTTAACGGGAACGGCGGTTTTAATGTCTGGCTCTTACGAAGAAACTTACGAAAAAGCAATGAAAATGCGTGGGCTTATAGTTTTGGAGTTTAAGGAAGCATTTAAAGAGGTAGATTTTATCTTAAATCACACAACTCCAAATTTAGCCTTAAAAGTAAGCGAAAAACAAAACCAACTTGAGGAGTATTTAAACGATATTCTAACTGTGCCCGTTAATGTTGCAGGGCTTTGCTCCATTTCTATTCCAACCATTCTTTCAAAAGATGGGAGACCTATAGGAATGCAGTTGACAGGCAAGCAGTTTGACGATGCAAGGCTGTTAGATGTTGCATTTGGAATTGAGCAAATTTACAAATTTTATGAGACAAATTATTGATGTTGCGGTGATTATGGGCTCTAGCTCTGATTATGATGTAATGAAAGAAGCAGTTGAAATTTTACAAGAGTTTGGTGTAGGGGTTAAAAAGCAGGTTGTTTCGGCTCATAGAACGCCAGACTTAATGTATCAATTTGCCAAAAATGCACATAAAGATGGTGTAAAGGTAATAATTGCAGGTGCGGGTGGGGCGGCTCACTTGCCAGGTATGGTTGCTTCCATCACTCATTTGCCAGTAATTGGTGTGCCTGTAAAGTCAAAGCAAAGTTATGAGGGGCTAGATAGCCTTCTTTCCATTGTTCAAATGCCTGCGGGAGTGCCAGTTGCAACAGTTGGCATAAACAATGCAAAAAATGCGGGATTGCTTGCAGTTTCTATTTTAGCAATAAATAACGAGGGTTTAACACAAAAGCTAATAAATTTTAAAAAATTACAAGAAGAGAAAGTTTTAAAACAAACAATATGAACGACCTTTTTATTGAGATTTTAACAGAAGAAGTGCCTTTTTTAGAACATAAAAATCAAAAAAATGCAGTATTGGATTTTTTTGCCAAAACATTTGAATTAAAAGGAGATTTAGAGATTTTATCTTCTAGGGAGAGATTGGTGATTATATTAAAAAACTTTGCAAGCGAGGTCATAATTCCAGCAAAAAAACTGAAAGGTCCCGCATTAAACGCTCCACAGATTGCAATTGATGGTTTTTTAAAAAAAACAGGAGCAATTCGTGAAGAATTAAAGGAAGAAAATGGATTCTTCACATTTACAACCAAGGAAGAAAAAAAGTCTCTTAAAAATTTACTTGAGAGAGAGCTTTTAAGTGAAATATTTAATGCTATTTGCCTCTCTTTTTCTAAAACTATGATTTGGAATGAGACAAAGAAACCTTGGATAAGACCTATAAAATCAATCAAAACAAGCTTAAACAATGAGATTTTAAATTTTGAATATGCAGGGGTAAAATCCTCAAAATTCACTCAATTAGAAGAAAAAAATCAAATTCTAGATGCAAAAAAAAGGTTTGAAATTATATCCTCCTCAATTTCTAAAATAGAGGCAGAAAATGGGCTTAAATGTGTTGCAAGCCAAAAATTACTAGAGGAGAATTCATATCTTGCCAACTTTCCCCTAATAAAACATGCAAAATTTGATGAAAAATACCTCAAACTGCCTGCAAAAGTACTAATTCAAACGTTAGAAAAAAATCAAAAATACTTTCTCTTTCAAAATCAAAATGGTGAGCTTTCCAACCTCTTTGCCATATGCATTGACGGAAACTACGATGAAGCCACCGCACAATCAATCACTCAAGGCAACAAAAAAGTTTTAAATGCAAGGCTTGAAGATGCATTCTACTACATTAAAATTGATAGTAGGGAAACGTTGCAACAGCATCTTGAAAAAACAAAAAGATTGACTTCTCCAGTTTTTGAAAGAGTGCAGAAAATGCTTGAAATTGCAAGCAAAATCTCCCCAAAAAACGAGGATTTAAAAACCGCAATTATGCTTTGTAAAGCAGACTTGCAAACAGAAATGACGCAAAGCTTTACTGAACTTCAAGGATATATCGGGGCTTATTATGCAAAAAAAGAAGGTTATAGCGTTGATATTTGCAATGCAATAGAAAGTCAATATAGGCTGGGAGTGGAAGAAGAGCCGAAAAATCAACCAAAACTTAGCCTAATGCTTGCTTTAATAGAAAAATATGTCAAAATTACAAGCCTCATCAAAGCAGGAGAGACGCCAACCTCATCAAGAGACCCACTAGGCATAAGAAGAGACGCCCTTGCCATAATCAAAATTGCAATTGAGGGCGAACTTGATGCTTCTCTTGAGTTTGAAGATGAGGTGAAATCTATAATCCTAGATAGGTTAAAATTCTACCTAAAATCCTTTAGAAAGGAGGTATTATCTCCCGTAATTCAATTTGAATTTGCAAAAAATCATATCTCTCTTTTAAGTGTATATAAAAAAATAGAGCTTCTTTTTCAAAACGAGCAAAATTTAGACCAATTCTACCGAATATCAAAAATTCTCTCCACAAAAGAAGCACAAAAATTTCAAGCAAAAGCGGTAAGCAAAAACTCTCTAAATAACACAGAGATGGAGCTTTTTAACAGCTTAGAAGTTGCAGAAACTCTTGAGGAAGTTCTTTCAAATGCTAACCTTATTGATAAATTTTTTGAAGAAAACCTGGTAATAGATGCGTCAAACTTAGAAACCACAAAAAATAGGCTCGCTTTATTGCAAAAAATACTAGATAAGCTAAATAAATTTATTTTAATATAAATCAATTTCTTTTAAAAGTATTAAGTATGACAAGCTTACGATAGTTTGCAAACATCTCCTCAAAAGCTTTGAATAATTCTAATTTGTATTCATTTAGTGGGTCCTTTTGAGCGTAAGAACGAAGGGATATCTTGCTTCTAATATTATCCACTCCATAAAGATGCTCCTTCCAGCTATAGTCTAACGATTTTAAAAGAATGAGCTTTTGAATTTCTCCATTTTGTGGGTCATTCATCTTCTCCGCATAAATTTGATTTATAACAATTAGAGCCTTTTCTTTAAGTTCGCTTGCACTTCCCTCCAGTACTATTTCATCTGATATATTAAACATCTGCTTAATTAAGGCTCCAACATCAACCTCATCGTCATCTTTTTTCTTAATCAATGCTTCAAAAATGCCTTGCAATTCCTCTTCTATAATATCATTCATCTCAGCATCTATATTTTCAATATTTTTCACTAAAGAAAGGCGTTTTGAGTATATAATTTGCCTTTGTTCGTTTAGCATATTGTCATACTTTAGTAGGTTTTTTCTTATCTCAAAGTTATGAGCCTCCACCTTTTTTTGTGCCTTTTCTATAACAGAATTAAGCCAAGGATGAGCCATCGCCTCTCCTTCCTTAAAACCCATTTTAGAAAGCAAGCCTTCAAGCATTTTTCCGCCAAAAATTCTTAGGAGGTCGTCTTGTAAAGAAAGAAAAAACTTAGAGTATCCAACGTCTCCCTGTCTTCCGCTTCGCCCTCTTAGTTGATTGTCTATTCTTCTACTTTCGTGCCTTTCGGAGGCAATAATATAAAGCCCTCCGGCTTCTTTCACTTCCTTTGCTTCCGCTAAATGCTCTTGTGTAATTTGGCTTCGCTGTTCTTCTTTTGTTACGCCCAAAAGCTTCTTTTCTAAGCTCCCTCCAAGCATTATGTCCGTCCCTCTTCCTGCCATATTTGTTGCAATTGTAATCGCTCCTTTTCTGCCTGCATCCGCAATTATTTCCGCCTCTCTTTCGTGAAGTTTTGCATTTAAGACATTATGCTTAAGACCATTTTCCTTAAAAAGCTTAGAAAGAGCTTCGGATTTTTGAATACTCACAGTTCCAATTAACACAGGCTGACCTTTGGCATTTAGTTGCTTTACAAAGTCTAAAATAGCATTAAATTTTTCTTTTTCTGTTTTATATACAACATCGTCTTCATCAACACGCATCACTTTTTTATTTGTAGGTATAGAAACGACGTCAAGTTTGTAAATCTCTCTAAATTCCTCTGCCTCCGTTTGTGCGGTTCCCGTCATTCCTGATAGTTTTTTATAAAGCCTAAAATAGTTTTGGTATGTAATTGAAGCAACTGTTTGAGTTTCTGGCTCTATAGGAACCTTGTGTTTTGCCTCCAAAGCTCCATGTAGACCATTCCCAAAACGCCTCCCTTCAGAGATTCGTCCTGTGAATTCATCAATAATGAGAATTTTTCTATCTTTTACTATGTAGTCTATATCTTTTTTAAATACCTTCTCCGCTCTTAAAGCTTGATTGATAAAATGGATAATTTTGCCATTTCTAAAGTAAATTTCAGGTTTTATAACGCTATCCATATAAGAAGCTTCACCAAATAGACTTTCCTCCTTACTAATAATACCTATTTTTTGCAATTCTGCCTCAATTTTTGTATATCCTTGCTCGGTTAAATAAATAGATTTTTGCTTCTCGTCAATTTCATAATCCTCCTCTGTAAGTTTAGAAACAACAAAAGAAGCCTCGTTGTAAAATTCAAAGTTATGCTCCGCTTCGCCAGAAATTATAAGGGGTGTTCTTGCTTCATCAATTAAAATGCTATCAATTTCATCTACTATCGCAAAGCTAAGCTCGTGAGGAATGAGAACCATGTCTTCAATACGAGTTCTCATATTATCTCGCAAATAGTCAAAACCTAGCTCATTATTTGTTGTGTAGATAACGTCTTTGTTGTAATACTCCTTCCTGTTTTGAAAAGGAACCTCCCCTGTGATAAAAGTTGAGGATATTCCTAGCAAATCGTAAAGAGGTTTAAGAGTTGTTGCATCTCTTTTTGCAAGGTAATCATTTGCCGTTACAACATGCACCTTTCCTTTTAAAGAGTTGAGATAAACGGCAAGGGTTGCAACTAAAGTCTTTCCTTCCCCTGTTTTCATTTCTGCTATCATACCTTCATGCAGAACCATGCCCCCAATTAGCTGAACATCAAAATGCCTCATTCCAAGGCTACGGAGAGAAGCTTCTCTAACCAACGCAAAGCATTCTGGAAGCATGTATTCAAGCTTTTCCCCATTTTGAAACCTCATTTTAAAATGCTCTCTTTTTTCCTCAATTTCCTTGTTAGAAAGTCTCTTCAAGCTCTCCTCAAGTGCATTGATTTTTTGCACAATTGCTTTGTAAGAATTAACCTTACGTTCATTTCTCGTTCCAAAAATTTTAGAAAGTATATTAAAAAATGCCATTTCTTTATTTATATTGTTAAGTAATTGTTTAGAAAAATTAGTTAAATGTCAATATATTTTTATTAAAGCTCTGAGGAGTTTGCAAGTGCCTCTTTTATTAGATTGATAAAAATTGGATGTGGTTTTAAAATTTGAGACTTAAGCTCGGGGTGAAATTGCACTCCTAAAAAGAATTTTAGATTTGTAATTTCGCATATTTCAGGGAGAGTGTTGTCCTCTGATATGCCAGAAAATATGAGACCTTTCTCTGCCATTTTCTCTTTGTATGATATGTCTATTTCATATCTATGTCTGTGCCTTTCAAAAGCAACTAAATCACCATAACATCTGCTTACAAGTGAGCCTTCTTTTAAAATTGCCTTATAGGCTCCAAGCCTCATCGTGCCCCCTAAGTCTGATGTTTTGTTTCTTATTTCTATCTTGCCATCCTTTTCAAAAGTTGTGATTAATCCAACTATATTCTCCCCTCCTTCAACCTCAAACTCCTCCGAGCTAGCGTTTTTTATTCCTAGAACATTTTTTGCAAATTCAATAACCATCAACTGCATTCCGTAGCAAATTCCAAGAATAGGTATATTGTTTTCCCTTGCATATTTTATTATTTGCATTTTTCCCGCAACTCCATCAATTCCAAATCCACCAGGAATGATTATGGCATTAACTCCTTCAAAAGTATCGGTTGATATTTCCGCATCATCATATTTTTTAGTGTTAACCCAAGCTATATCCACTTTTGTATCGTTTGCCATACCTGCGTGATTTATAGCCTCAAAAAGAGATTTATAAGACTCCTTCCCTGAGTATTTTCCTGCAATTAAAAGTTTAACACTTTTTTTGAAAGCGTTAGACTTGCGAACAAGGCTTTCAAATTGAGTTAAATCGAGTTCTTTCTCTTCTAAATTCACGGCTTTTAAAAGCTCTTTATGAAGCCCCTGCTCGGCATAAAGTAAAGGTATGCTATAGATATTAGAAACATCTAAAGCTTCAATAACCGCCTGCTCTTCAACATTGCAAAAAAGGGCAATTTTACGCTTGTTTTCTTTGCCTAATTTTACCGAACTTCTACAAATTAAAACATCAGGCACAATACCAATAGACATCAACTCCTTCACGGAGTGTTGAGTTGGTTTTGTTTTTATCTCCTTTGCTCCTTCTAAATAAGGCACATATGTAACGTGAATAAACGCAACTTTATCTTTAAATTTTTGCTTTACTTGCCTTGCTGCTTCAAAAAATGGAAGAGCTTCAATATCCCCCACCGTTCCTCCAATTTCACAAAGTATAATATCGTAATTATCCTTCTTTTTTAGCATAAAATCCTTTATCAGATTTGTAACATGAGGAATTGTTTGCACCGTCGCTCCAAGATACTTGCCCTTTCTTTCATTTTCTAGTAAAGTTTGGTATATTTTTCCCGCCGTTATATTGCTATCTCTATTCGAAATAAGCCCCGTGAATCTTTCATAATGCCCAAGATCCATATCAGATTCAACGCCATCGTCTGTTACAAAAACTTCTCCATGTTGAGAGGGGGACATAGTTCCAGGGTCCACATTTAAGTAAGGGTCTAGTTTTTTTATCATTACATTATATCCCATTTGCTTAAAAATAAGTGCAACACTTGCAGTTGTTATGCCCTTTCCAATTCCAGAAACAACTCCACCAGTGATAAAAAAAATCTTGGTCATTTTGATTAAATGCTATTCATTAAAAAACTTTATGCTTGATTTTTAGTTATGTCAATCGTTTTTTTAAAAATTTTATTGAATGCCATATTGGGTCTTTTTTACTTTGATTTGTAGGAATTTTATAAGTAAAAAATATAACAACCGAGGCAAATATAAAAATAAACGACAAAGCTTGCTCTACACTTGATGTAAATCTAGTTATGAAAAAATTGATTATAGCACTTCCAGCAACTTGAAAAAAACCGATTAACGCAACTTCAAGACCTGTTTTATTTGTAATTTGCTTGAAGTAGTCTGCCATTATGTTAGGAAAAACTGCTCCATATGTGAAAAAGACGATTACGCAAGCAAAAATAAACACGGGTAAAAGTAGTATACTTTGCATAAAAAACAAGAAAATACCATCTAAAAACAAGAGCGTTATTGCAAATTTAATAAGATTATTTTTAAAACCTCTTTCATTTGCTATTTTTGAGAAAAAACTTCCAAAAAATGAGCCTACTATACAAAGAGACATCAAGAAGGAATATTGAGTTGGTGCAAGATTAAACCTACCGCTTAGCACAAAAGGAATGGTTGCAAGACCAAAAAATGTTGGCATGCATAATGCGAGTGCAGAAATTAAAAATCTTGAATATTCCCATTTTATCAAGAGAATTTTGTATCCTTTAATAATGGCTTTAATTTTTGGAGTTGGGTATATCTTTTGGTTTTGCATCAATTTTAAAACCATAAAAATTGCAAAGAGGCAGTAAATTAGTATGAAGTAAAAAAGACCTCTCCAATCCATAATTTTAAGTAGATAAGCACCTAAAATTGGAGCAATTATAGGTGTTGCCATTGCAAAACTTTCAATTATGGAAAATGCGATGTTTGTTTCTTCTGGTTTGTAGCTTTTTTGAATTAACATGCGAATTATGACATAAATCGTTGCTCCTCCAAAACCTTGAATAACTCTTCCTAAGCTAAAAAAAAAGATACTAGGAGAGAAGATAATAGTTAAAATGCCTAAGGTGAATACAAAAAATCCTATTAGTGCTGTTTTTTTAAAACCTAAGCGATTTACAAATGGAGCTATGAAAAGTTGACATAATCCATATGGAATTAGGTAGTAGTAGACTGTATCCAAAACCATCGCAGGGCTTGAAGCAAAGAATTTTGCAACTTGAGGAAGGGCAACAAGATAAAAGTTTGTTCCTATTTGTGCAGCTATCATTATTATCAAGCTAATAAAAATGGGAGTTTTATCTTGCAATTTTATCACTTTTTTTAAGCTACTTGTTTAACTTTTTCAACAATTTTTGCAAAACTGTCTGGATTGTTAAGAGCTAAATCTGCTAGAACTTTTCTGTCAAGCTCAATCCCTGCTTTCTTAATTCCACCCATAAATGTTGAGTATTTTAAACCATGTTCACGAACTGCGGCGTTGATACGCACAATCCATAAGCCTCTAAATTCTCTCTTCTTTTCTTTTCTGTGTTTATAAGCATATTGCCAAGCTTTGTGGAGCTTTCTAATCGCTACCCTAAAACAGTTTTTAGCACGCCCTCTAAAACCTCTAGTTTGAGAAAGAACCTTCTTGTGTCTTTTTCTAGTTGTAACACCTCTTTTTACTCTTGCCATAAAATTACTTCATTAAATATTTTTTAATTAACTTCACAACGTGCGGATGAGCAACGGCATTACCTCTAGACTGCTTGTGAAGTATTCTATTACGATTTTGTGCATTGTGCCTTCTTTTTGCGTGGAATAATATAATTTTATCACCTTTTCCACCTTTAGTCCATCTAAAACGCTTTTTAGCACTAGACTTAGTTTTTAACTTATATCTCTTCATACTAATAAAATACCAACATAATTTATGTTTCTACTATAACTATTTTTAATTTGCAAGTTTTTTTTTACTTATTTTAAAAAAAATTAGCTACGCTTAAACTTGCTAAAAAAGCCTTTTTTTTCTCTAGTCTCGGAGCCTTCTTTTCCTTCTCTACCCTCTCTTCTGTCTCCCCCTCTAAAGCCTCCTCTGTCTTTTCTTCCTTCAAATCTCCTCTCTCCGCCTCTATCTCCGTTTCTTTCTCCGCCTCTGTCAAATCTTCTTTCTCCACCTCTAAATCCCCCACTGGTATTCCTTTTTTTTCTTGCGGTATAGTCTCTAGAAAATGCTTTTACGTCTTCATTTTCCTCATCTTCTTCGGTTCTCATATAAGCTTTTGCAACTTTCATTTCTCTAAAGTCGTCTTCATTTACAAAAGAAACTGCATTCCCTTCTGCCCCTGCTCGCCCAGTTCTTCCTATTCTATGGATATAGTCTTCTTTTGTACCAGGTAAGTCGTAATTTATCACAAATTGAATGTGGGAAATATGAAGCCCCCTCGCCGCAACATCGGTTGCAACCATTATCCTGATTTTTCCTAGCTTTAAAGACTTAATCACGAATTCTCTTTCTCTTTGCTTTAAATCTCCATGAATAGCACGAGAGAAAAAGCCTTCCGCCTCTAATTTAGAAGAAAGCTCCTCCGCCCCCATCTTCGTTTTAGTGAAGATTATTGCCGTGCCTTCTTTTTCGTTTAAAAACTTGACAAGTTTAGAAAATTTTTGAGAGTAAGAATACTTTATGATTTCTTGATTAATTTTTGGCTGATTTTCAACCTTTTTTTCAATATCAATTCTTGCGGGATTTTTTAAATACTCACGAGAAAGAGATATGATTTTTGTAGGCATTGTGGCAGAAAACATAAGAGTTTGCTTCTCCGTTGGTAAGTAAGAGAATATCTCATCTAAAACATCTTTAAAGCCTAGGTCTAGCATTCTGTCCGTTTCGTCCAAAACTAAAAACTTAGCTTTATCAAGCTTTAAAACTCCTCTGTCTATTAAATCTTTTATTCTACCAGGAGTTCCAACAAAAATCACATTTTTATGAATACCATTTCCTCCTGTTGGCATTGGAGTGTGTCCCCGACGCATAAACCCTCTTCCTTGAGGTTTTTTAGGCATAATTGCCCCTTCCTCAAGCCCTTTTAGGTTTGCAATTTGGCGAGAGATGGAATCTCCACCTATTAATGCGATTGTCTTCATTTTACTCTCTCTTGGAATAAGTTTAAAAGCAGATTCCTTAACCTGAACAGCAAGTTCACGAGTTGGAGCAAGCACAATAGCGTTACTCTCTTCGTCTTCAATCATTCTTGTGATTATTGGAAGTAAAAATGCGATTGTCTTCCCTGTTCCTGTTTGTGCGGAAGCTAAAATATCCTTGCCTTCAAGTGCTAATGGTATTGATTTTTCCTGCACTGGAGAAGGATTTGTGATGCCACTTTTTTGCAAAGAATGAACTAGAAATTCTGGGATTTGAAAGTCCGAGAATTTAACCTCTGTGCTTGTGGAAATTATTAATTGATTTTCTTCTTGTATTGACATTTGTAATTATATATTATTTATAAAACGCTTATAGTCCTTCAAATTCTAGGGCAAAACTCTTGCGAAACCCGCTTAACAATCACCCTAAGCATAATGGCTAAAATTAGCTCTCATTTTTGAAACACTTGCCTCTTAAGATATATCGTAAAAATAAATTTATCAAGCCTTTTTTAAGAATTTTGAAGAAAAAATTATTGAAGTTGTGTTTTTGAGAGGTTATAATACAAATTAAATTGCATCTTTCGTCTCCCTTTAGAATTTTAAAAATATTATTCTCCCTTTTGCTTCTTTCGTTAATTCTGCTCTTGTTTTGAAGAAAAGATATAAAAATTATCCCTAAACAGCCCTAAACAAATATAAATAATAAATGCATATAAAAAAATAAATATTCCGCTTGACAAACAAAAACCTTTAGTTTATGAAATTTAAAAATTAATGGGGATGTAGCTCAGTTGGTTAGAGCAGGACACTCATAATGTCTTGGTCGCGGGTTCAAGTCCTGCCATCCCCACCATTTTCTGCTTACATACTTAGTTTCTTCTCTATAAAAACTCCATTAATTTTAAAAATATGGAAAGGACTCAAAATTTAGGAATTCCCCTTCTTGTTCAAGGTCAGTTAAACAAAGATATTACTGTAAATGAAGCATTTTTATTGATAGATTGTATTTTAAATTCAGGCTTGGAAAGTCTAACTCCGTTTGAAGACTATCCCCCAAATTTAGAAGAAGGTAAGTTAATCCTCACATCAAAAACAACAAAAGGGCTTTTTCAAAACTTTCCTAATCATATTGCTTTTTATAAAAATGGTTGGAGGTTTTTAAAGCCTAAAGAAGGTTTAATTTTATGGGTTAAACAGGCAAAGTCTTGTTTTGTATTTAATGGAGAAGATTTTATTAAAATCTCTTCTAGCGAGAATTCTGGGATTCAAACTGCCCTAAATAACACGCAATTAAACGCCTTAGAGTCAAAAATCAACACATTGGAAGATGAAATAAAAAAACTCCAAAATCCTGTAAAATTAGGGGTAAATGCAACAGCAGATGATAGAAACAAATTTACCGTCCGCTCTAACTACAGCCTGTTTAACTCGGAAAGCTCGGATACAAGAATAGTCTTAAATAAAGTAAATAATTCTAGCTCGGCTTCTTTTATATTTCAACAAAATTGGTCTGGAATTGCAGAATTTGGAACGATAAATGGAAATAATTTTATTCTCAAAGTTGCAAGTGGGGGAGCTTGGAGAGAAGTTTTTGAAGTAGATGCAGGCAATGGAAACATCAACTTTAAACAGGATATTCTTAAAAATGGTATAAAAATATTTTAATTTAAAAAATTCTTTACTTTTATAAAATTTTATTTTCTATAGAAGAGTATTTATTTAGTATATTAAAAAATTATGTACAAAAAACTCTTAGACGAAAACATTAAAAATTCTGGTGGTATAAATAACTTCATACTTTCTTTAAGAAAAGAAATACGTCTTTTGAAAGTTTTAATAGGCGTTTTATTTATTTTTACCTTATACAAATTTTTAAATATTAGCGACTTTCCAGAAACAATCACAACAAAACAAATTCCTTCTATCAAGAGAGATTTTATTGCAGAAATTAGAATTGAAGACATAATTATTCCAGACTTAAATAGAGAGAAAATGCTTGATGAAATTTATAAATCAAATAATATTAAAGGTCTCTTAATTGTAATTAACTCTCCAGGGGGAGATCCAGCTTCCTCAGAGCTTGTATATTCAAAATTAAAGAAAATATCTACAAAAATGCCAGTTATAGCTTTTGTTGAAGGGTTAGGGGCTAGTGGTGCTTATATGATTGCAATTGGGGCGGATAAAATAGTTGCTTTAAGAAATGGTCTTATAGGCTCTATTGGTGTTGTAGGTAGCAGATTTAACTTCACAGATTTAATGAAAAATCTAGGAATAAGTTATGATCAATATGTAAGTAGCGATTACAAGGAAGCAGGTGTACCATTCTTCAAATCAACAGGTGCACAAAGGCAATACTTGCAAGATATTACTATGCAGTACTTTAATACATTCAAAAATATGGTGCAAGAAGCAAGAGGTTTTTCTCCTATTGAGATTGAAAAAGTTGCAAATGCAAAGGTTTTTTTAGCTGAAGAATCACTTAAGCTAAAGCTAATTGACGCAATTGGCACAAAAGATTTAGCAATAGAACTAATCTCCAAAAGACTTGAAGAAAACAACATCAAGGATTTGGAAGTAAGAGAGGTTAGGCCAGAACCTAAAAGGCAACAAGGGTTTTTTGACGGGATTTTTACTTCCGCTTTCAAAATTCTTACAAAAATTCAAGCAAATGCAGACATTTGGAATATTCAAACAATATTAAAATATTAATTAAGTATTAATTATGAACAAACATAAAAAAAAGTATAATAGGGAAGGTTATAATAGAGAAAATAGAGAAGGTAGAGAAATGAGAAGACCGAACACAAAAAAATTTGAAAACAAGGATAAAACATTAAAATCTTTCACTAAAAATCCTAGCGGTTTCTTGGTGGTTTCTTTATTTATTAAAGCTAAAACTCCTCACAATGCGGTAGTAAGTGCTATTGAAGGTGCAATTGCGATAGATGCTAAAAAAAAGATTGTAATTTCATTTGAAAATCAAGATGAAAAACAGCTAGTTTCAAATATAAAGAAAAAATTTGAAGGAAGCTTTGGAGTTTTATTTTTTAACCCAAAATCAAAAATGACCTCTTCTTCTGTGCAAAATTCAGCTAAAATCCACACGGAGGTTCTTCACGCTTTTAAATCTAATTTCTTCTTAACTTTAGACGCAGAAATCAGTATTCGCCCATTCTCAGTTGAAAAAATGATTTCCTTTCTTTGTAAAGAGGGGGATACCCTAGCTGTTAGCCCTAAATTCTACACACCTTCAGGAGATGCAGTGAAGTCTTGTCGCAGGTTTTTAGCGATATGGAATTTCTTACCAGAATTTTCTGATTTCATAAAAAACAAAAATATAGAACATTTAATGATGGAAAGAGGCGATGTTGGTTATTATTCAATACACAGAGTAGACTATAGCTCTTTGGATTGTATGCTATTTTTAACAGACGCACTCTTGAAAATAAAATCATTCTCTAGCGGATTTAAAAATCAAGACTTGCGAGATTCGATTATTTGCAAAAAATTCTACAAAAAAACAGGAGGAAAAATAATATTCTACCCTCACGCAAGAGTTGTAACGCACAATAATCAATTTGATGCAAAACCAAGTTTGATAGAAAAAATAAAATATTATTTCTAAAAGATGCTTAACTTCATTATTCTTGGAGCGGGAAAGGGGACTAGAATGGTTTCTTCTACCTCTAAAGTAATGCACAAAATTGCTGGAAAAAGCATGATTGAAATTGTGATAGATTTAGCAAGCAGTTTTAATCCAACGCAAATTATTACCGTTTTTTCTGAGGAAAATTACAAAGAGGCTGAAAGTCTAGGCTTTACAAACGCAGTCATTCAAAAGGAAAGATTAGGGACAGGTCACGCCGTTTTAAATGCACTTACAAGCTTAAATTCTCACGGAAAAACATTTATTTTATACGGCGATACTCCACTTATCACAAAAGAGACGCTTGAAAGTATGCAAAATCAAGATGCAGACATCACAGTTCTTGGATTTAAAGGAGAAATTCAAGAAAAGTATGGTCGTCTTGTTATTTCTAATGACGAGATAGTTGAAAAAGTAGTTGAATTCAAAGATTTAACTAATAAAGAAAAAGATATAACACTCTTTAATTCTGGAGTTTTTTTAGTAAAGACAGACGTTTTGAAAGCTCTAGTTCCTCAAATTTCAAACAACAATAACGCAGGGGAGTATTACCTTACGGATATAATATCGCTAGCAAGAAAAAACAACCTAAAAACAAAATTTATACTATGTCAAAAAGACGAAGTTTTAGGGGTTAATAATCGTATTGAGCTTGCAAAATGCGAAGAAATTATGCAAAACCGCCTTAGAAAAAAACACTTAACAAATGGCGTTACCCTAATCTCACCGTCGTCTATATTTTTTAGCCTTGACACAAAAATAGAAAACGACGTAATCGTGGAACCAAATGTCTTTTTTGGAAAGGGTTGTGAAATTAGAAAAGGTTGTCATATCAAAGCATTCTCATACCTTGAAGATTGCAAAATTGAAGAGGAAGTAAGCATTGGACCATTCGCACGAATAAGAGGTAGAACAACAATTGGGGCAGGAAGCAAGATAGGAAACTTCGTTGAAGTGAAAAATTCAAACCTTGAAAAAGGCGTAAAAGCGGGGCATCTTGCATATGTAGGAGATGGTGAAGTTGGAGAGAACGTCAACATTGGTGCTGGAGCTATATTTTGCAATTACGATGGCAAAAAAAAGCATAAAACCATCATTGATAAAAATGTTTTTATCGGCTCAAATACATCTCTAATTGCACCATTGAAAATTGAAAGTAATGCAATTTTAGGTGCTGGAAGCGTGATTACTAAGAATGTTGAAGAATATTCCTTAGCAATTGAGAGGGGGGCTCAAAAAAACATTCCAAATTACAAGAAAAAAAAATACAAGAAAAAAGATTAAAATTTATGCATTTTTTAAAGAGGTCTATATTACTTTTACTTTTATTTTCTTGCGAACATTATGCTTCTAATGTGGAGATTGTGTATAAAAATACAAACGGAAGTGGGTATAAAAGCTCTGGATCTATACTCTCCGAGTCTAGCAATAACGAAGAAAACGAACTTAAAAAAGTTAAGGACGCTCCCAAGCATGAAAAATTACAGCCAATAGGAGGTGCATCTAATCAAAATTCCAAACCTACTACAATAAATCCTTCAACGTCGACCTTCTCTTCCCAAAAAACTCTAACAGAGGAAGATACTTATCATGTCGTGCAACAAGGTGAAACTTTTTATTCAATCGCACGCCTTCACAACATCAATCCAAAAGATTTAATGGAATGGAATGATTACAGTGAAACAAAAATTTTAAAACCTTCAAGCATTATAAAACTTACCTCCGCTCCCATCTCTGCAAAAGAAATTCAAATAAAAGAGGTAAAATCCAATAAGATAAACAAAGAAAATCAACCTGAGGTTATTAAAACTGCAACTCAAACTCCCTTAAATTGCAAAAGCAGATTTATTATGCCAATTTTAGAGACGAAAACCTTAGTAAATTTTGGAGATGTTTACGGAGGCGGTGTAAAAAGTGATGGAATAACATTTAAAACTAAAAAAGAGGAGATTGTGAGAGCTTCAAACAATGGGGAAGTTGCATATGTAGGAGATGGCTTCTCCGATTATGGAAATTTAGTAATTATAAGACATATGGAAAACTACTTCTCTATTTATGGTCATTTAAAAAATGTAAAAGTAAAAAAAGGGCAACTTTTAATAAAGGGAGATGCTTTAGCTTCAACATCATTAGAGGAGGGAAAATTCTATTTTGCAATTAGAAAAGGTAGAAACCCCATCAATCCTAAAGGTTGCATTTAAAAAGCGTTTGATTTCAAAGGGAAGTCGTCAACTTGAATTGCCTTAGAAGTTTTTTGCTCCCAATTTGTGATAAATTCAAACTCTTCTTTTGTTATCAAGCCTTCTGTAAGTGCAACTTCATACTTCTTCTTCATCCCTTTTAATCTCTTGATTATTAAATAAGCCTTAGGATGCTCCTCAAAACACTCTTTCACTAAATTTGCTCTATCGTTTTTATCTTTTGATATAAAAACGTGAGAGAAAATATCATCAAAAATATCTTGATTTTCAACTACGGATTTCACCGTCTTGTAAGATATTTTATCCTTCAAAGCTTTTCCTTCCCTTGAAGGCGAAATTAGTAAAAATACAAATTTTATAAGCCTATTCATAAAAGCATTGTGAGAAAGATTTGCATAAATCTCTAACATAGCTTTGTCAATTGCATTAAGGCAGTTTTCAAGGGCATATTCAACAATTGGTTCAAGTTCTTTTTTGCAGTTATTAGCTTTAAATTTACGCAGTATGGCAGACATAATGTAAAGATTAGATACTATATCTCCAAATCTACCACTTAATTTTTCTTTTACCTTAAATCCGCCTCCATACATAAGAAGAACCAAGTCAGCAAAAAAGCCGAATTTTGCTGAAATTCTCTCCATTTTTTGGGAATATTTGCAAACGATACTTTGTTTATAAAATATATTAATAATTTTGTTCAAAGCTTCCTTAAATGATAAAGTAATAAAGCGAATTCTTTTTGCAATAAAAGAGCCTACATGACCCCATAAATTAGCATCAAATTTAGATAAATTGCCCTCTTGAATTGCAGTCATTTCATTGTAAAGGAATGGATGGCAACGCATTAAACCTTGACCAAAGTGAAGAAGGCTTCTAGTTAATATATTAGCCCCTTCAACGGTTATTCCAACCTGAATTCCCATGTATACGTGAGCTACCATATTGCTTGGTCCAACGCAAATTGCAGCACCACCTAAAACATCCATCGAATCAATTGTTACTTTTCGTGCCATTTCAGTAGCATGGTATTTGACAATTGCATTTGTAATAGCAGGTTTTTGACCATTTTTTACAGCACTAGCAGTAAAAATTCTCATTGCGTCAATTGCAAAGCAGTTTGCCAACATTCGTGCAAGAACCTCCTCAATACCTTCAAATTTTGCAATAGGCAACCCAAACTGTTTTCTAATAAAAGAATACATCAAGGTATATTGAGTGGAGAATTTTCCAGCAGCGCTTGCAATCGCAGGAAGGCTAATACCACGCCCCACAGAAAGGCATTCCATCAACATTCTCCAGCCTTCACCAAGACCACTTTCTCCACCAATTACATCATCTTCCACAGAAATAACAACATTTTTGCCCCAAATAGGCGAGTTTATAAAAGGCACATACATCGGCAAATGCCTTCTACCTCTTGTTATTCCCTCCAAGTCACCTTTCAATAAAGCACAAGTAATACCGAGTTTTTTGCCAGGAGGTAGGAGGTTTTCAGGGTCTCTCAATTGAAAAGCAAGTCCAATTACAGTTGCAATTCCTCCAAGAGTTATATATCTTTTTTCAAAATTAAGACGGATTTTTAACTTACCATCATCACCTTTAAATAGCTCTCCATATGATTTTATAGAAGCAGCATCGGAACCTGCAAAAGGCTCTGTTAAGCCAAAACAAGGTATCTCTCTTCCATCTGCAAGGCGAGGAAGGTAGTAATTTTTTTGCTTTTCCGTTCCATATTTTAAAAGCAACTCTCCAGGTCCAAGTGAGTTTGGAACCATGGTTGTAATTGAAAGAACCTGACTTCTAGTGCCTAATTTTCCAACAATAGCACTTTGAGCGATAGGGGAAAAATCTAATCCTCCGTATTTTTTAGGAATTATCATTCCAAAAAACTTTTTCTCTTTCAAGTATTGCCAAACTTCTACTGGCAAATCTTTATCTTGAAATATTTTGAAATCCTCTGTCATTTTGCAAACTTCTTCCACCTCATTCTCCATAAATCTTTTTTCCTCATCGGTTAAACCTTCAAATGGTTCATTAAGGATTTTTTTGATATTCGGTATGGTTTTAAAAAACTCCCCCTCGACCCAAGTTGTTCCAGCATCTAGGGCGGTTTTTTCGGTTTCTGATATTTTTGGTAAAACCTGTAATTTTTTTAAAAAAACCAAAATAGGAGCGGAAAGTATAAATTTTCTGAAAAATGGTATGCAGAAAAGAATAGTAAATACAATTGAAATTGTAATACCTAAAACTGACTGATTGTATGCAAAAAAAAACACTCCAAAAAGCCCAATAAAAAGTGCTTTAATATTGAAGTGGATTAATCCTAAAACAACAATAATAAATAGTAATACAGTCATATTTATAAATAAAAATTAGTATTTTCTTTTACCAGATTTTGCAGGTAAAAACATGGATTAAATCTTGAGCCATATTTCATAGTAAATTCTTCAAGCTTTGAAATGACGACCTTAATTCCAACTATATCAGCATATTTGAGTAGACCTCCCCTAAAAGGAGGAAAGCCCGTCCCCATTATCATTGCCATATCAAGTTGTCTTGCATTTTTTATCATCTTTTCTTCAAGAACTCTCCCGGCTTCGTTTATCATTAAATACAGGCATCTCTCTAAAATTTCGTTGCTTGAAATATCTTTTCCGTTAGATTTTGCACGAATTTCACTAGCAAGTTCCTGATTTAACAAGGCTTTTTTGCCTTCATGCCTGTAGAAACCTAAGCCAGATTTTTTACCAAGTAGTTTTTTTTCATTATAAATTAAACCTAAAATATGAGAAGGTTTCATTCTTTCTCCATAAAAATTTTCAAGATTCTTACTAACTTTATATGCAACATCAATTCCAACCTCATCTGCCAAAAGAAATGGACCCATAGGCATTCCAAAATCTGTCACTATTTTGTCTATTTTTTCAATATCTCCAGTCTCCTCAAGGCAAAACAATGCTTCATTCATAAAAGTTAGAAGAAGTCTGTTAACAACAAAACCAGCACTATCCCCAACGACAATTGGAGTTTTGCCCATTTTACGGGAAAGATTAACAATAGTTGAAACTGCCTCTTCGCTTGTTTTTTCTCCCTTGACAACCTCCACAAGTGGCATTTTATTTACAGGATTGAAGAAGTGCATTCCAACCAAATTCTGAGGTTTTTTTAATGTGCTACCAATATCTTTTAGCAAAAGAGAGGAGGTGTTTGTGGCGATAATAACCTCATCTTTAGCAAGTTCTTCAATTTCTGCAAGTGTTTTTTGTTTAATTGATATATCCTCAATTATAGCTTCCAAAATTAAGTCTGCCTTTTGCACGCCAATATTGCTTGTTGTGGTCGTAATTTTAGAGTATTTAGAAGTTAAATCTTGCTCCTTCAATCTTCTTTTTTTTATCAAACCGTGATAAATTTCTCCAATTTGCTTAAAACCAACTTCAAGCCCTTTCAAAGAAATGTCTTTCATTCTAACGGAAAATCCGTAATTAGAGAAAAGCCAAGCAATTCCTCCCCCCATTACTCCAGCTCCCAAAAGAAAAGTTTCTTCTATATTTTTAGGAGTGATGTCGTTATATTCTTTTTTTAATTCTTCGCTTGTGTAGAAAAGGTCAATTAAATTTTTTGAGGTCTGACTTACAGCACATTTTACAAAGTTTTCAAGCTCTATTTTTAAACCACTTTCAATGTTCATTTTATATGTTTTTTCAATAACTTCAAGTGCTTTAAGAGGAGCCATATAATGCCCTTTTGTTTTTTCAAGTAAGCTTTTTCTTGCCTGTTTAAATATCAAACTTTTACCGAATGGTAGCTTTTCTATAAAAGGCTTTCTTTCCTTTCTTTTGGTAAAAACACTAGATACGTCTCCCTTTGTTATTTTATCAATCCAATTTTTTAAAACTATCAACTCATATTCCTTAGGGTAGCAGTCATCTACAACGCCCATTTTCATTGCCTTTTTGCCATCTAAAGCCCTACCAGAGAGTATCAAATCTAAAGCGTTTGGAAGATAGATTAAAGATGGAAGAGTTTGCGTCCCCCCAAAACCAGGAAAAATTCCAAGATTAACCTCAGGAAGACCAATTTTTGTTTTGGAGTTATCAGATGCTATTCTAAATGTGCATGCAAGTGCAAGCTCCGTTCCTCCTCCCATGCACGCCCCGTCAATTACAGCAAGGCTTTTAAATGGCATTTTCATCAGGCTTGTTACAATCTTTTGCCCCTTTTCAACTAACATTCTCGCCTCATTCTCATCTATTAAATTTTCTATTTCTTTAATGTCCGCTCCTGCGATAAAAATATCTTTTTTAGCAGATTTTATAACAAGAAGTTTAAGACCATTTCTCTTTGAAAGTATGTCAAGAGCGTCTTCAAACTCCTTTAAAACGGGAGAGGAAAGTTTGTTCACTTTTTCACCTGCTAAATCAAAAGTTAAAAAGGCTACTTCACCTTCATATTTAATATTAAAACTGGTATAAGTTTTAGGAAACTCGTTCACTAAATTTTCAAATTTTTCTATCATAAAACTGCAAAATTATAATTCTAAAACAAAGCTAGCTCCCTGCCCTCCTCCAATGCAAAGAGAAGCAAGACCTGTCCCCACATTTCTTCTTCTCATCTCTTTTAAAAGATGGAGAACTATTCTCGCTCCCGTCATTCCAACGGGGTGACCTAGCGCAACAGAGCCTCCATTAACATTTAATTTTTGCATATCTATACTTCCAAGCAGGTTCTCGCCTCCTAAATTTTTATCAAAAAAATCTTTACTTTCAAACGCTTTCACGCAACCAATAACCTGAGCTGCAAAAGCTTCGTTTATCTCAAAAAGACCAATATCAGAGAGTTTCATGCCAATTTGTTTAAACAGTTTATGAGTTGAAAAAACAGGTCCAAGCCCCATTCTAGTGTTATCGCACCCAGAGTAAGTGTAGTCTTTAATATAACCTAAAACAGGAAGCCCCATTTCACGAGCATTAGCCTCGGAAGTTAGGGCAAGCATGCAGGCTCCATCTGTAATTTGAGAAGAATTTCCAACAGTTACAGTTCCGTGCGGTTTTTCAAAATAAGGCTTCAATTTTGCCAGTTTGTCAATGGTTTGCCCTTCCCTAATTCCTTCATCTTTATCGGCAAAAATACCTTTTTGCTTATCAACGCAAATAGGTAAAATCTCCTGTGCAAAAATGCCATTTTTTGTTGCCATTTCAGCTTTATTATGTGATTGAGTGGAAAATTCATCTTGCTCCTCTCTTGAAATGCCAAAATCCCTAGCTATATTCTCTGCCGTTAGCCCCATAATTAAGCCACAGGTAGGGTCTGTAAGACCAGAAACAAGCCCAATAATAGGGGATAAAAAAGATGGACGTAAGGAAGATATAATGGAAAGCCTTTGCCATATTGTTTTTGCCTTTGTTAGTTGCTCAAAAAGGGCGGTCATTTTTTTATTAAAAAGAAGTGGTATGTTAGACATACTCTCGACACCACCAGCAAGATATATTTTGCCCTCCCCTGCACGAATTCTAACAGAAGCAGAAGATAGAGCCTCCATGCCTGAGGCACAGTTTCTATGAACCGTAAAAGCAGGTAGAGATTTTGGCATTCCCGCATAAATTGAAATTACTTTAGCAATGTTGGCAGCATGTGCAGGTTGTGAGACATTTCCAATTACAACCTCGTCTACCAAGTCTTTTTCAAAGGGTAGCCTGCTTATAAGTTCTTTTAACGCAATTGCTCCAAGCTCATCTGCCTGAAGAGACTTCATAATTCCCCCCGCTTTACCCATAGGAGTGCGGAGACCGTCTATAACGGCAATTCTTTCCTTCTTCATAAAGTATGATTTTAATTTATTATAAACAAAATAAGAAAAAATTTATATGTCAAGCACTTTTTTTTCATATTAAAGCAAGTTTGTTAGCCAAAGATAAGGTATTTAGAGGAAACTAATAAATAAGAAAGTGAAAAAATAAAAGTTAAAATTGTTAAAATAGCCAAAAATTATTAAACTGATTTGTAAACATGAATAACATTAGTAAGCAATTTAATAGCATCTTCACGCTTCCTTTGAAATGCGTTTCTTCCCATAATAGAGCCAAAGCCTCCTCCTTGTGCAATCTCCTTAATTTCACTTAAAAGTCCTAAATCATCTTTCGTTTCACCGCCAGAAAATATAACAATTCTCTTGCCATTAAAACAAGACTTCTTAACAATTTCAATTCGCTTAGAGAGTGTATCAATTTTTATGCCATTTTTCTCATAACTTTCCTTTGTTTTTTTGTCAAAAATAGAGGCTTTTGGAGGCTTAACCTTAATTATATGAGCCCCTAAAAGACAAGCAATGTGAGCCCCATAAGAAATTACATCAATTGAAGTTTCGTGCTCTTTAGGAAGGCTTCCTCCACGAGGGTAAGACCAAATAACAGTAGGCAAGCCTTTATTTTTTGCCTCTTCAATCATGGCGGAGATTTCTTCATACATCTCAAATGAAAAATCTGAAGCAGGGTAAATTGTAAAACCAATAGCAGAGCAACCAAGACGCACCGCATCATCAACGCTTGCAGTAATTGCTTGATTTGTGTTCATTTCATCACTCATCAACAAGTTATTACTATTCATTTTTAAGATAAGTGGAATTTGCCCAGCAAACTCGCTAGCACCACAAGAAAGAAGCCCTAGAGGAGCCGCAAATGCATTTAATTCTGCGTCAATTGCTAGTTTAAAGTGATAGTGAGGGTCAAAAGCATCAGGATTTATACCAAAACTTCTCTCGGGGCCATGCTCAAAACCTTGGTCTACTGGCAAAATAACCATTTTTCCCGTTCCCGCTAAAGCTCCTTGCATTAAAATTCTATAAAGGTTAGCCTTAACTGCTGGGATTTCACTTGCATAATGAGAGAGTATTTGCTTAACATTATCGGTAATTTTCATATTTTTACAAATTTAAATTGACTTATTTTTTATTATATTTAATCTAAATATAAGTATTTATTTTAAATATCAAGTGTTAAAATTAATTTTTTGCTTAGTTTTATTGTTTTCAAGCTTTGCCTCGTCTTTTGGCTTTGATGATGAATTTGACTCTTTTTTAAACGCAAATCAACCAAAAATCAAAAAGGAAGAGATTATTGACCCTAACAAAATTCAAAGTGGTCAAGATACTTCAAAAAAAAAGAAAAGAATAAAAACCGAGGAAGTTCAGGAAGAGCCTTTTACAAAAAGCATACTCTCTAGCGTGAAACAATGGACAGCACTCACTGCAAACCCAAAAGGTAAAAAGATGTGTTACGCCGTTATCTACGCCAAAAGAAGAATAGGAAACTTAGGCTTAAAAGATGGAGAAGACTTAAGAGCTTATCTTATTGTTCATTATTTTAGCCCTTACAACCAAAGAATTAGCGTATTTTTTGACTACAAAATTAAAAAAGGTAGTCGTGTTTTTTTGAGTATTGACGGTAAGCAGTTTGAAATTATTCCATATGAAAATTATGCCTTTGCAGAAGACGCAGAAACAGATGCAACAATAATCTCCCAAATTGCAACCGCTAAAAGAGTTTTAATTAGAGGTGAAGGAGATGGAAATTCATACTCAGTTGATGAATATGAAGTTGCTGGATTTGATAGTATTTACAAGGAAATGAAACAAAAATGCGGAAATACGAATTAGAAAAGCTAGACTGTAACTTTATTGAATTTTTAAAAGAAGACGCAAAGCTTTTGCAAGAAAAAAGAAAGATAGCACTGCCATTAACCTCCGTTGAATTACTCAATTTTGCAAAAAAGTTAGACGCATTTTTTATAGAATACTTCTCTATAAATCTTGATAAATACAAACAAAAACTAGACTTGATGGAAAAAAAGTCTGTTGTAAAACGGGACTTCATTCAAAGAAAGGTCTTCGCTCATTTTAAAACTTTTGAGGGCAAATCCCCACCATTTTTAAGTGAAGAAGAGTTTGTAGAAATAGTTTTAAGTGGGGAAAGAGGTGAAGAGATGAAGGAATATGCCAAATTCGCTCTTTTTACAGAAGAAGGGGGAAGAAGGCACCAAAATGGAATGTTGTTTGACCTTCCAAAGCCAACTAAAACTCCTTTTAAAATCAACGAAAATCAAGTTGCGGAATATAAAGGAGATAGTCATTTTTCAAACACAGAAGAGCAAAATTTTTGGATGACAAAATACTGCATTCACTGCCATAAACAAAAACGTGACTATTGTAGAACGGAAAACCCACTTTCACAAGCAAAAGGTTGCCCTCTTGACCAAAAAATATCAGAGATGAACCTTCTTAAATCTAAAGGATTTTTATTTGCTCCATTAGCTGTTATGATGGTTGACAACCCCCTTTGCATACTAACTGGGCATAGAATATGTAATGACTGCAAAAAGTCCTGTATTTTTCAAAAACAAACACCTGTCGACGTCCCCTCTATTGAAACTCAAATTTTGATGGACGTTTTAAACCTCCCCTTTGGTTTTGAGTTTTATCGCATTTTAACAATGTGGAATCCGCTTTTAACAAAAAACTTCTTACCGAGCAAATATAACGGAAAAAAGGTTCTTGTTTGCGGAGCGGGGCCTAGCGGAATTCTCTCCTCTTATTACTTTTTGAGAGAAGGTTTTGAAGTTCTCCTAATTGACGGACTAAAACTCGCTCCCATAAATCACTTAGAGCCAATTAAAAACGTCGAAGATATTCTTAAAAAGGAAAGAAAAAATAAAGGTTTTGGGGGAGTGATGGAGTATGGAATTACAGACAGATGGAATAAGAATTTGCTTATTTTGACACAAATTTTGCTTGAAAGAATGGAGGGGTTTAACCTTCTTGGGGGGAAGAAATTTGGAGAGGATATAACTTTAGAATGGGCTAGAAAACAAGGCTTTTGTCATGTTTTAATGTGCATTGGAGCAGGCAAGCCAACTCTTCCTCAAACAACGTTTTCACATCAAAAAGGAGTAATGACCGCCTCTAACTTCCTCATGTCCGCTCACTTAAATGAAAAATGGACTAAGGAAAACATAGTCTCACCCGTTTTAGTTATAGGGGCAGGATTAACCGCTATGGACGTTTCTCTTTTAGCCAAAAAAAGCGGTTTCGATGTTAAAATTTTCGCACGTGGAAAGCTTGAAAATTCTCGTGCTTTTTTAGGAAATGAGCTTGAACTTGAAGACGTTTTATTTAACAAAATTCAGGTTTTTGAGCAAAGAGAATTCAAGAGCGTAATTCCTAAAAAATTTGCCATCTTTTACAATAAAGAAACTAAAAAAGAGGAGGTTTTTAAATGTGGAACTATAATTTTTGCACTAGGGACAAAACCTAATTTAGAGCCTCTTGAAAAGGAAGAAGATATATCATTTTTTACAATTTTGGGGGACTTGGATAAAAAATATGAGGGAAGTGTTGTAAAAGCTCTTGCAAGCGTAAAAAACAAGAAGGATGAGCTTTTTGAAAGGCTTAAAAATGCCACAACCACACCCCAAACTTCTTACAACCAAAAAACAGATGATATAATTGCAAAAGAAGAATATAAAGGTTTAACGAAAATCATGATAAAGCCTGCTATAATGCCGTTAAATCCTCGTGCTTTTGATGTATACAAACTTCAAATTTTGGATACAGACTTCCACCCAATTCCTCTCACGCTTTTTGAATGGGGGCAAGATTTTTTAACTTTTTATGTAAAAATAGTCGGTTTAGGCACAAAACATCTAGTCAAAAATTTTTGTAAAATTTTGCTTACCAAAACAACTTCTTGTAATTATACATTTGACGAGATAGTTACAGATGATGTTAGCTTTCTCGGGCTTGCAGGAATGAAACTTTTGCATAGTTATAGAGATGACGGTCAAAAAACGCTCTTCTACGTTAAGGATATAGTTAATGTATCTCATTTTTGCAAGCCCAATCATTTCATTTTTCTATTTTGTGAGATGAATTGTATGCTATCTGGCATTTGTTCTAGGTGCCTTACTCAAAAAAAAGATGGGAGTTTTTTTTATGCTTGCAAGGAGAATATAGTAGAAATATCTAAATTAATAGCAAGTTAATTTATTGAAGCATTTGCTAATTTAATTTTCCATACCCCAATTTTAAATGAAGCTTTCTAGGTTTAAATTTAAAATAAAATCTCAAAAGCGTTAACACAGCCTGAATGAAAAGCCCTACCCCAATTCCAAACCAAATTCCAGAAATTCCATAAAGCTTTATAACTCCAAAGTAATAACTAAGAGGCACGCAAAATCCCCAGTAAGAAATAACCGCAAAAAACATATGTATTTTAGTATCTTTATACCCCCTTAAAATTGCACCTACAATAATCTGAATTCCATCTACAATTTCAGCAAAAAATACAACCGAAAAAGCAGAAATCATAAGCCCTATAGTTATCAAGTCCTCCTCACCTCCTTTAAATGCAGATGAAATTAGTGGCATCTTAAAAAAGTTAAACAAACCGAGGACAAAAATCGTATATATAAGAGTTGAAAAAATACTATAAACCCCAATTTTAAATGCAAGTTCATCTTTACCTTCTGCCACATTGTAGGCTATTCTTGCAGTAACCGCAAATGCAAGCCCAAAAATAGGAGCAATTAAAGTGTTCACTCCCCAAACCAAAAGTTGATGAGAGGCAACATCATAAACCGAAACTTTGCTTGCAAAAAATCCTGTAATGTTAAAGGCAACAGACTCGGAAAATGTCACAAACCCTCCCGGAAGCCCCAATTTTGCAATCTTTACAAACTCTTTTTTAGAGAAGTATTTAACCTTAAACCTCATTGCCTCCCTCGTAATTTTGTCTCTATATATAAAAGTTAAAATAAATACAACCTCAAAAAAACTAGCAGAAACACTAGCAAAAGAGGCACCATTTACCCCAAGATTTGGAAATCCAAAACTACCAGTCAAAAAGCAATAGTTTAAAATAGCATTTATTACATTACAAATTAACACAGAATACATAGAAAACCTCGCCCTATTAACCCCCTCACACACTCTTTCCAGCCCAAAAAAAACTATAATAAAAGTAGGGCCAGGTATCAAAATAGCAAGAAATGACTTAATATCTTCATTTAAATGACTTTGCTTATTTATCAAGGGAATTATAGCCTCCATTGCAAAAGCTAACACAAGAGAAGTAGCAACTCCCATTATAAAGCAAAACAAAAGGCTGTTTTGAACGATTTTTGCAAGTGGTCTTTCTTTCTTATATCCATCTTTTGCAAAACTTTCAGAAACAAGAGCAACTATTATACTGCTTGCTCCAATTCCAAAAACCAACAAAATGAAGTAAAAAGCCGTTGCCATGCCCGTAATTGCAAGTGCCTTGCTTCCTAAAATCTTGCTTACCATGACGTTATCCACAATGCTATACATCGCATGCCCTATCCAAGCAATAAGCGAAGGAATTGCAATATCTAATATCTTTTTTATTTCAAACTTATTCATAAAAAAATTTTAACCTTTTTTAATCTATAAAAAATCCCCTAATAAAATTGACATTCTAAGTAAAATTTCATACTAAAGATAAGAAATTCCTCTTAAAATCAAGTTATAATCTAACTTGAAATCAAAATCAAAATATGAAGATAAAATTTCTCCATATCCTCCTGTTACAATAACATTAAAATTTTCGTTATAACGAGATTTTATCTCCTTCACACACCCATTAACCATGCTTGCATACCCATAAAAAATGCCCGCATTAATTGCCTCACTCGTGCTTCTTCCAACTGGAGATGTAGGTTTTTTTAAAGAAACTTTAGGAAGTTTTGCAGTGCCATTCTTCAAAGCTTCAAGCGAGAGATTAATTCCAGGGAAGATAATTCCTCCTTCATATTCAAACGTTTTAAGACCAATATCAAAAGTAATTGCCGTGCCAAAGTCTATAACGAGAATATTTTCCTCACTGCCGTAATAATTCAAAGCAGAAATCACATTTAAAAGCCTATCTATTCCCACCTCATTTGGATTTTTGAGATTGATTTTTAGCAAAACATCGTCCCTTTTTACAAATTTTGTAGGTTTTTTATATATATTCGCAAAAAGTTCATATAAAACTCTTTCCACTTCTGGCACAACGGAGGCTATTTTAACCTCCTTTAAATCATGAGAATTAATCTTTAAATAGCTAAAAATACTCTCTAAAAAAGATAAAAACTCAAAAGCGGTAGTTCTTCTGTCTGTCTTTAAATCAAACTTATGAATGAGATTATGGAACTCAAAAACACCAAAGGAGATATTCGTGTTTCCAACATCAACGCCTAGCATCATAAATTTATTTTTTCTTCTATCAATTTTATCAAATTTAAAGCTCCGTAAAGTTTTGTAAAGCTTCCCACCCTCGGTCCTTCATTTTGCCCTAAAAGAACCTGATAAATCGCTCCGAACCAAGCCTTCAACTCTAAACCTATTTCCATTCCAATTGAATAGACTTTATTTTGAATTTCCTCCGCACTTGCATCTAAATTATCTTGCAAAAACTCCTTTAATAAAAGAATCCCCTTAACTTCAATCTCACTTGCTTTTCTAAAAGATTTATGAGGTTTTATGAATTTTTCAAAATACCTTATCCCACATTCAAGCAAATTGTCAAGAAAAGGTATATCTCCCCTTTTAAGCGATGAGTTATATTTATTTAGAAACCCCCATAAGATGTCAGTATTTTCAGCACTAGAGGCGGAAACAAGATGTAATATTAAGCTAAAGTCAATGCCTCCCAAGTTAAACTCTGGCACTTTACCAAAATGCACAAAATAAGCAGGATTTTCAAGTTTTTGCTCATCTGTTTGCTTACCATAACTTGCAACATATTTAATATATTCATCTACATTTTTAGGAATAACATCAAAAAATAACCTTTTTGCCGTTTTTGGTTTTTGAAACATAAACAACTTCAAACTTTCTTGCGGGGCAAAGGAAAGCCATTCTTCAACAGAAATACCATTACCTTTAGATTTTGAGATTTTAGCTCCATCTTCCCCCAAAAACAACTCATAAACAAAATTTATTGGTCCTTCACCACCTAAAATTCTGCATACTTCTTGATATATCTTAGCATTTGGGGCATGCTCTTTGCCAAAAATTTCATAGTCTACATCTAAAGCTTGCCACCTTGCTCCAAAGTCTATCTTCCACTGCAATTTGCACTTTCCATTTGTAACCTCCGTTTCTACCTCCTCCCCAAATTCGTTAACATAAATTACCGTCCCTTTCTCCTTGTTAACCTCCTTCACGCCTTGTGCCAAAACCTTGCCTGTTTTAGGGCAAATGGGCATTATAGGGCTGTAAGTCTCCGCTCTTTCATCACCTAGATTTTCAAGCATTAAATCCATTAATTTTTCATAATTATTAACAACATTAAGCAGAGTGTCATTAAAATCCCCACTTCTATACTTTTCAAACGCACTTATAAAGGTATATTCAAAGCCAAAGCTATCTAAAAACGCCCTAAGTCTCGCATTCATGTTATGCCCAAAACTCTCGTGAGTTTTAAATGGGTCAGGTACACTTGTTAAAGGCTTTCCTAAATTTGCCTTCACCAACTCTTTGTTAGGAATGTTATCCGGCACTTTTCTAAGCCCATCAATATCGTCAGAAAAACAGATAAGTTTAGTTGGTATCTTCCCTTCTGTTATCGTTTCAAAAGCAAATTTCACAAAGCAAGTTCTCACAACCTCACCAAAAGTCCCAATATGAGGCAAACCAGAAGGTCCATAACCAGTTTCAAAAAGAACATACCCTTTTTTAGGAGTCTTTCCTCCGATTTTTTTTAAAATTTTAAATGCCTCTTCAAAAGCCCAAGCCTTTGATTTTTGATAAATCTCTTTTGTTTCCATAAATTAATCTCTTAGTTGTTTCGGTAAATGAAAAATAGTATCCTCCTTCACGCCATTCATTATCGTAATTTTAAGGTCGCTATTTGTTTTTTTAAAAAATTCTATCAATTCTTCAATCAAATGCTCGGGAGCGGAGGCACCTGCTGTTATTCCAATTTTCTTCAAATTAGATATATCCTCTAAATTAAGCTCCTTTGGTTCATTTACAAGAAAAGATATAATATTCCTTTGCAAGCCTATATCTTTAAGCCTATTTGAATTTGAGCTATTTTGAGAGCCAACAACAATTAAACCATCAATTTCATACTTCTCTATTAAGTCCCTAACCGCAGTTTGTCTATTTTGCGTTGCATAACAAATATCATTCTTTATATTACCTTTAAGAGAAGAAAAACGAGACTCTAAAACCTCAATAATCTCCCTTGTGTCATCAATGCTAAGAGTTGTTTGAGTTGCAATTGCAAGCTTTTCTTGATTTTCAATAACAACATTTTTTGCATCTTCAACACTTTCAATAATAATCGCCCTTCCCTTCTTTAATTTACCAGATGTTCCTTCTATTTCAGGGTGGTTCTTATGCCCAATTAAAATCACCTGAAAGCTCTCATCGTCATACTGCACAACTTCCTTATGAACCTTCTTCACCAAAGGGCAGGTTGCGTCCAGTGGTAAAAGCCTTAATTCGCTTGCCTGTTCTTCTATTTTGTCAGAAACTCCGTGAGCAGAATAAATCACAACACTTCCTTTAGGAATTATAGAAAGGTCGTCAGTAAAAATAACTCCTTTAGATTTTAAGCTTTCAATCACTATTTTATTATGAACTATCTCGTGTTTAACATAAATAGGAATTCCAAATTTTTCTATTGCCTTCTCCACAATTAATATAGCCCTCCTAACACCAGCACAAAAGCCTCTAGGTTCTGCTAAAATAAGTTCCATAATCTTATATTATTTGATAAGCTTAAATAAGCTATAAAATTAAAAGTGTCAAGTAATATTTGTCTAAACTTCTAAATCAAACACAAATTTACAATTTTGATTGATTTTTATTTTCCATTACTTTATATCTATATTAATATAACACTTTTGCATTTTATGTTTTTCAAACCTACGCATAAATTTAAAATGGAGCAACATAGCCATGAAAAAACCCTGTTTAAAAATGCTCACTTAATTAATCCTGCAAGCGGGCTTGAAATTAAAAACGCATTTCTTATAACGTCTTGCAACGTAATAGCAGATTTTGGAGAAATGCCAAAAGAAGGATTTAAAGAGGAAGATTTCACTAAAGTTATAGACTGCAAAGGAATGCTTCTCTCCCCCGGCTTGCTAGACATTCAAGTGCATTTTAGGGACCCTGGGCAAACTCATAAAGAAGATGTAATATCTGGCAGTAAATCCGCCGTAAAAGGAGGCATCACAACCGTTGTTTGTCAACCAAACACCTCCCCCACACTTGATGGAAAAATGGCACTTGATTACCTATACTATAAAGCAAAAAATGAAGGTTATTGCAATGTTTTTGCATATGCATCTTTTACAAAATCTTTAAAAGGAGAAGAAATGACAGATATGATATCTCTTTCAAATCACCCGATTGTTGTGGGCTTTACTGACGACGGACTTCCCCTAATGAACTCCTACTTAATGAGAAAAGCCTTTGAAAACTCCAAAGCAACAGGTAAAGTTTTAGCTCAACACGCAGAAGATACTCTACTCACAAACAAAGGTTGCATTAACGAAGGAGAAGTTTCGGCTAAACTTGGCGTTAGGGGAATTCACAACCTAACAGAAAGCCTAATAGTGGAAAGAGACATTCAGCTATGTAAGGCATTTGGAGGGAGATATCACATTCTTCACATCTCCACAGGCGAGGCAATTGAAGCCGTAAGAATTGCAAAAATGGAGGGGTTAAACGTCACCTGCGAGGCTTCTCCACACCATCTCTTGCTTGATGATACAGAAGTTTTAAAATGGGGGACTAACGCAAAAATGAACCCCCCGCTTAGAAGCAAGAAAGATGTTGAAGCCCTGCAAAGAGCTTTAATTGAAGGAATTGTGGACGTTATAGCAACAGACCACGCCCCTCACGACTCAGCATCTAAAGAAAAACCTTTAGAAGAGGCAACTTTTGGAATTGTGGGAGTTGAAACCATGCTTCCTCTTGCTTTAACCTTTTACCACGAAGGCAAAATTTCTCTTCTTGACCTTTTTGCAAAAATGACCTCCAACCCCGCAAAAGTTATCGGAGTTGAAAGAGGAGTTATTGAGAAAGGAAAAATAGCAGATTTAACCTTAATTGACCTAAACGAAGAGTGGTTTATTAAGGCAACCGAATTTGAGAGTAAGTCAAAAAACACCCCTTTTGATGGCAAAAAAGTAAAAGGAAAAGTAAAACTTACAATGCTTCACGGCGAAATCGTTTATCAATCTATTTAATTTTTTATGACAGAACAAAAACCTATTAAAGAAGAAGAAAATAAGGAAAACAAGCCTAAAAACCTTCCTCAAAAACCTATCTTACCAGTTAAAAATAATATGAAACCTAAGTTTCCCACAAACTTCAAAAGCTCTCCAAATACAAATACAATTAGAAGAAGACAAGGAAAGAGAGGCGGTTAAATTACTTTTACTTGAAATTGCAAGGCTTTATCTAGCTAATACAAAAAACTACTCAACATTTCTATTGCAAAAATTCACATTCACATTTTTAACATCTAAACAAGCTCAAAAAAGTTTTGAAAAAATGCTTGACTTTTAACGCAATCAATCTTAGGATATAAAAATAATCTAAAAAGCCTAGATAGCTCAGTCGGTAGAGCAAAGGCCTGAAAAGCCTTGTGTCGGCGGTTCGATTCCGCCTCTAGGCACCACTTAAAAACCTACTTAACCATAATCACACCCATATTTAAAAATATTTTAAAGAAATAATTCAAAAATTCAAACCCCCACTTTTACGAAAGAAATAAAGCTAGCAATCCCCCTTACTATTTAAGAGAGAAGTAAATCCAAGAAACCTCCCCTCTCCAAAGATTTTTAAGATACATAGATACACAATTAATGTTTTCACAAAAGAGAGATACGAGATACAAATCAAATCTTTACTTTAGAGTGAGATATAATAATCTTCCTCCCTAACTCAAAATCAAGCTTGTATATATTACTTTAGAAAGTTTAAACACTCCCCATTACCTAGCAAACCTCCCTCCCTCATCTAAAAATAAACACTTTAAACAACCGCTTAAAATCACTATCTTAAAATATTTCTTTCAAAATTCTTCACTTTTTGCTTCCATACCTCACATTTATATACTAAACTATAAAAATTTTCCTTAAAAAATTAAGGAGACCCAAAAAAATGATGACACATATTATGAAGACTTTATACAAATTTTTTAAAACCGCAGAAGTAAGCCAAGAAATCATAATACACCAAAAAGTTAAGGTTGAAAAATACAACCTTAAAAGTGAAATAAATTTTATAAAATACTTAAATATTTTCTTGATTTTTAATTGCAAAACTTATACTAATTTTAAAAAGGTTTTTCAGTATGTCATTAAAAAGAAGATTTAGAAAATTCACAAAAAGGCAATCTTCCGCAAATTTAATAGACTTAACAGCAATGACGGATATAATCTTCATTCTCTTAATCTTCTTCATTTTAACATCAAATGTAGCACAAAACATATTTGACTTAGAGCTTCCAAAATCAGATGAAAGTTACGCCGACCAAAACATAGCAAACAAAACAAACGAAATAAAAATCACACTTTTCACAAACGGGGAATTTGCAATTGGGGAAGAAAAAATAAGAGATTATAAATCACTAAAGGAAGAAATAAAAAAACTACATTCCAAAAATCAAGAAACTCAATTCTTATTAATTGCAGAAAGCACACTTGAAGTTCAAACTTTAATGGAATTACTAACATTTTTTAAGGCAGAAAAAATAACAAAAGTTGACATACTTCTTCAAAAACAATGACAAGCAAAACATTAATTTACGGCACACATTCTGTTTTATCAGTTTTAACATTAGGTTCAAGAAAGGTATACGAAATTTTATACACAAATAAAACAAAATCCAAAATACCAGAAAAATTCCTCCCTATCTCTCGCCTTTCCACAGATTATGAAATCAGTAAAATACTAGAAAAAAAGGGGAAGAATATCAATCATCAAGGTCTACTCGCTTTTTGCTCTGATGTAATTGTCAAAAGTTTAAAAGATGTCAATTTAAAAAAAGAGAAAAGCGTAGTTATAATTTTAGACAGCCTAACAGACATCACAAATATTGGCACTATAATACGCTCCTGTGCAGGCTTTGGAGTGGATTTTTTGCTTTACCACAAAACAAATATGCCAGATATAACAAAAAATGAAGTTATCGCAAAAAACGCCTGTGGTGGGCTTGAGGTGCTTCCAATTGTTGCAGAGGCAAACCTTGCAAACGCAATTGCAAATCTTAAAAAAAATGGATATTGGATTGTTGGTTTTGACGGCTCTGGTAAGGAGGATTTGAAGCAATTTGCAAGGAATAATCCCCCAAAAAAGCTTGCCATAATTCTTGGAAACGAAGGAAGAGGTATGAGAGATTTAACCACAAAGTCTTGCGATTTTGTTGTGAAAATTAACATTAAAGAGCAGATGGAAAGCCTAAATGTTGCATCCGCCACCGCAATTGCACTTTATGAATTTTGTAATTAAGATATGGAGCTTTTTATCAACCCTGTAATTTTAAAAATAGGAATTTTTGAGCTAAGATGGTATTCTCTTGCTTACATAATGGGATTTATTCTAGCTGGATTTCTCGCCGTTTTTATGAATAGATACGCTTCTTTAGAGCAAAATATATCAGGTAAAAAATTTGATGTATTAATTAATTATTGCATTTTAGGGGTTATTCTAGGTGGTAGGCTAGGTTATGTATTATTTTACGACCTTGCATACTTTTTAAATAACCCCACTAAAATACTTGCAGTTTGGGAGGGAGGAATGAGCTTTCATGGAGGTTTTTTAGGAGTATTAATAGCTATACTCTTATTCTCGAGAAAAAATAACATAGATGTATGGCACATTTTTGATAGAGCATCTTTTTGCGTTTTGCCAGGGTTGTTTTTTGGCAGAATTGCAAATTTTATTAATGGGGAGTTATGGGGGAGACCTACGGATTTTTGGTTTAGCTTTATCTTCCCTTCTAGTGGAGACTTTTTAACTAGACATCCAAGTCAATTATACGAAGCTTTGTTTGAAGGTTTAATACCATTTATTATATTTTTCATTTTACTTAAAAAGACTGATATGTTCAAAAAAACAGGATTTTTTAGTGGTTTATTTTGCATTTTTTATGGCATTGGAAGGTTTGTAATTGAAATGTTTTTTAGAGAGCCTCATGGAACTTTTGATTTTGAAATTTTCACTCTTAGCACGGGGCAACTTTTATGCTTACCTATGATTTTAGCTGGAGTTCTAATTCTATTAAAGAAGAATAAAGTTTAAATTTTATCCGCCTCCAGCATTTCAATAGTTATAAACTTTATGTCAAAGTTAGAGTGCCCCCCCTCTGTTAAGATTATAAACTCCTTATTTTTAACATTCATTTCTTTAAAAAGTGCAACTCCTCTTTTAAAAGGAATTATGGAATCTTTAGGGTTGTGAAAGACCAATAAATCAAAATTATAAATTTTGGAGACTGCTCCATCTTTAATGGCATTAAAACTAGATTTTGCAATAAGGCAAAAAATCCAAAATCCCTCAAGCCTGTCTTTGCAAAGGCTAAAAACACTATCAAATCCGTTAACAATTGCAACTACTCTTGTTTTTTCTTCTTTAATGGCGTATCTAATTGCGGTTTGGGATCCTAAAGAATGCCCAATAACAAAAATCCTTCTATTAGGGAAGTTTTCTCTAACAAAATCCTTCATTTTTTCTGCCGTTTCGTATATATTTTTAACAGAAGGTTTGCCAGACGAGCCTTGGTATCCAGGGTAAGAAACGGAGGCAAATGAATAATTCTTTTTCAAAAAATCTACTATAAAAGGTATTCTACCTGCATTTCCATGAA
>JBILVD010000091.1:0-3536 GCA_044370655.1 Candidatus Deianiraeaceae bacterium
AAAAATTTAAGGATACCTAAAAAAATGATGACACATATTATGAAGACTTTATACAAATTTTTTAAAACCGCAGAAGTAAGCCAAGAAAGTCCTATATACCAAAAAGTTAAGGTTGAAAAATACAACCGAATACTTAAATTAATCGTAGTTGACATTTTACTATTTAATTCTTATATAATTAATTAGTTTATTTAATTCTAAAAAGATGGAAAAAAGACTTAATATATCAAAGTTATTAAAACTTTTTAAGGAAAGAAAAATTGTCGCATTAACATCTTACACTGCAAATATAGCGAGAATTACAGAAAATTATGCAGATGTATTATTAGTTGGTGATTCTCTAGGTATGGTACTTTATGGGTTTCCCTCCACTCAAGGAGTAAGTTTGGAGATGATGAAAAATCACGGTAGGGCTGTTGTAAATGCAACCAAAAAAGCGTTCATTGTTGTTGATATGCCCTTTGGCAGTTATGAGGAAAGTCAGGAACAAGCTTTTAAAAATTGTGCTGAGATTTTAAGCTTTACTGGTGCAAGCGCAATTAAACTTGAAGGAGGGCAAGAAATGTCACAAACTATAAAGTTTTTAGTTGAAAGGGGAATTCCTGTTATGGCACACGTTGGTTTAATGCCTCAGAAATTTAAAATTAAAGGAAATTTTACAAAAGAAAAAGATGAAGAAAAAATTCTTAGAGATGTTGAATCCGTCGTTAATGCAGGTGCTTTTAGCGTCGTGATTGAAAATGTTACGGAAGAAGTGGCAGAAAAAATTGCAAACAACTTCCCTGATGTTTTAACAATTGGAATTGGGGCAGGAAAAAACGTGAAGGGTCAAATTGCAGTTTTTGAGGACTTGGCAGGTCTTTCAGGAGACTTCATTCCCTCATTTTATTCCAAAATACAAGACTTAGCATTAAATTTAAGCAAAGTTGCAAGCGAATATGCAAAATTGGTTCAATCTAAATAAAGCTCCTTAACTTTTGTCTTGAGCTTAACTTTTCCCAGTTTGGAATGTTTTTAATGAAATGTGAGTTTATATCAAAAGCATTTAGTAAATCTTCTCTAATTGATTTATCTGAATTTTTTCTATTGCCATATACGTAAGGTATTTCAAATAACTTCTCCTTAAATGCCTTACCTGATTCAAAGCTAGCACATCTCCCACTTACTGGAGAAATAAAGAATATATCAGAAGTACCTGTTAAAGCACATTGTGAGAAGTCTAACCCAAAGCCTAAAATTGCTAACAAATTAAGCTCATATAGAAGATACTCTAAAATAACTTCCTCACTTGCAGTATCTTGCGTCAAAATTTCCAAAAGATTGATTGTTTTAAAATATATTTCCTCGTCTGGGCTTTCGTCTTGCAATAAAAAAGTTAATGCTTCCTGAATGGAGCATAAAACAAGGAGAGGTAGACGCTTTTTTACAATTGTAGAAGAGTAATTTTTTATACCTTCTATTCTTAAAACCCCTAAATGCTCTTCAAGCCTTCTGTTTAGTTTAAAAGAAATAAGGGCAAATGGGACAATTTTGTCTTTTTGTTTTAAACCACCTTTTAAAAATCCACTAACTTTTCCTTCCTTTGTTAAAAATTTCAATATAAGAGAGGAGTTGCTATACTCCCTTAATTCAATCACAATACCTTCCCCTTCTTTCATAAAATTTTAATGAGCAACGGTAGGGCCAATTACACCAAGCAATCTATCTGTCAGCTTTTTAGAGAAAATACTTTGTGGTTTTGGTCTCAAGCCTGCGAGATAGTCTATAGTTGGAAGTAGAGGTCCTGTGTTTATATTTCCAAACAAAGCTTTTAAAACGGTGGAGCTATTCATTGCGTTTACTAAATCTTTCAATTCTTCCCCACTGCTCATTTCAAGAATTTTAGAAAGCCCTTCGATTTTCATATCACCTGGACCTGTTGTGATAGACGTATCTATTTGAACATTAATTGTAGAGGAAATTGGAGTTGGACCTCCACCACCTCCGTCTTCCTCGGCAAATCTCATTGCTTGCAGTTTTGCAACCCAGGATTGTTCAGCCATAATAATTAAATTCTCTTTTGTTGCCCTCTAAATAAAGAATATCAATAAAAATTGGAGAAATCAAGAATTTTTTAATATTCTCCTCAAAAACATCCCACCATTCAATAATGCAAATTCCATTTTCTAGGCTTTCAAAAAAACCTATATCTTCTAAATCTCCGAAGTTTTTAATTCTATAAAAGTCAAAATGATATATTGATTTTCCAGTTTTTGTTTTATACACATTAAGAATATTAAAAGTTGGACTTGTGATGTTTAGTGTTTTGTCTTGCATTAGGTTTTGTATGATTTTTGATGATAAAAAAGTTTTACCTGCCCCTAAATCCCCCCTTAAGCAAAGGACTTTGGAAGTTTCTAATCTAGTTGCAACTTCTTGTGCAAAGCCTTCAACTTCTTCTTTTGTTAATATTTTTTTCATAAAATGACTCAAATTACAATAATAACAGGAGCAACCGCAAGCGGAAAAACTCAATACTCTTTAAATTATGCAAAAAATTTTAAAAAAGCAATAATTATTAATGCAGATGCTAGCGCTGTTTATCATTCCTTTCCAATTCTAACGGCACAGCCAAACAATGAAGAAAAGTCAATCCTCCCACATCTACTTTTTGAAATAAAAGATATAAAAGAAGATTTTTCTGTCAGTAAATGGCTTGTTTTAGTTGAGGAAATACTTAAATCGGAGCTTTACTCTAGCTATCACAAAATTATTGTAGGAGGCACTTGTATGTATATCTTCTTGCTAATAAATGGGCTTATATCCTCGCCTGAAATTTCTATTTCTAGTAGAACGCAAGCAATAGAGCTTTATAATAAGGTTGGTTATGAAGAGTTTTTAAAGATTGTTCTAAAACATGATGGCAAAGCAAAGCAAGACCCTCAAAGATTGGTCAATAATTATGCTCTAATTTTGCAAACAGGAAAGAGTTTTACCAAGTGGCAAGAAGAACCGAAAAAAATCTTTTTGCCAAAAGGGGATTACAATTTAATTAAAATAAATCCAACTAGAGAAGAAATTTATTCAAATTGCAATAAAAGATTTTTAAAAATGCTTGAAATGGGAGCAAAAGACGAAGTGTTTTACGCAATGGAGAAATATGGAAAGGATTATGATTTTAAAAAAATACTTTGTGCAAATGAGATAAAGGACTTTATAAATGGAAAAATTGATTTTCAAAAAATGATAGAACTTAGCACAATAAGAACAAGAAATTTGGCAAAATCTCAAATTACATGGTTAAACAATAAGATATAGATATCTTGATATTTTATCGTTTTTATTTTAAAAATTTAATGTAAATTTGTATCAATTTGATTTGAATATAGTTTTAATTGTTTCAAAGTTTAAACTAATCAAATTGGTTTTGCATTAAACAATAAATATCCCTTCTTTAGTTTTTTTGCTAGGTTGTATTTTTCAACCTTAACTTTTTGGTATATAGGACTTTCTTGGCTTACTTCTGCGGTTTTAAAAAATTTGTATAAAGTCTTCAT
>JBILVD010000004.1:0-39570 GCA_044370655.1 Candidatus Deianiraeaceae bacterium
TTTAATAAAATTCTTCTTCAATTGATATGCTTTCAATAAAATTGTGCGTTGAAAGTTTGGTTATTTTGATTTTGCAACACTTAAACTCACTTTCTTCTTTAATTAAAATTGATGTTTCGTGCACTACATCTTCAATCAAATTAAAGGATTTTTCTTCAAAATGAGATTTTATTTTGCGAGATAGTAAGTCGTAGTCTAGCAAATTTTTCAACTTATTTTTACTGCTTGAAAGAATAGTTTTTGTTTGAATTTCAAGGCTAAATATTACTTTTGTTAGATTTATCTTCTCATGCTCATAAACCCCAAGAAACATTCTAACTTCAAGGTTTTTAATAACTAATTTCATTAAATTATTTTAAATTCTAAAGACTTAACTTTATAAGGCAAGAAATATACATTTGCAAGAGATTTTTTGCTTAATTTTTGAAAAAATGGTAAAGTTCTTACGATTTTAAAAGGTAATTTTGGCAAAATAACGTCTTCTTTTTTAAGAATATAAAAACGCAAATCCCAAATTCCATCTTCTATTTTGTCTTGAATTTTAGAGCGTTCTTTAATGAAAAAAATTAACTCCTTGTCAAAAAAAACCTCCATCCCACCAAGAGTAAAATGCTGATATTTTGCAAGCAAGTCTAGGGCATTTTCCAGTTCACGAGTTCTAACCGCGCATCGCTCATTTAAGTAAAAAATAATCTGTTTTAAGCAAAATTTCAACTCTTCCTTTTCAATAAGATTTAAATTCTCTTTTTTTAATTGAAAAAAACCAAAATCTTGATTGAAGAAAATTATATTTTCAAAAATAAATTTTAACCTTGATTTTACTATTTTTTCTGCGTCTAAAAGGGCGTTGAAAGTTGCTAAAAATTGACTTCCTCCAACCTCAAAAGTGGCAAGAGTTTTTCTAATTCTATTTCTCTTAAAATTATCTTGAAAATTACTCTCGTCCTGAACGTAAAAAACCTGATTTTTGGTTATAAAGTTCATAATTTCCTGCTTTGTGTTTGCAATTAGAGGTCTAATAATCTTAAAAAATAAACCTTTGTAGCGATACTCCTTTTCTTTTTTTAACGCCGTAATACCAAATAAACCTGCTCCCATTCCCATTTTCAAAAAAAAATTTTCCTCAACATCTCCAAGATGATGGGCAAAAAAAATCGTTTCAATATTATGACTTTTAGCATACTGAAAAATCAATTTTTGCCTTGCTTTCCTTGCCTCTTCCTCTATTTTTGTAGTTATAGGTGCGTGGCTCCAGTTTAAAATTTCCACTATCTCAAACTTTTGATTTTTAAGATACTCCTTGACTTGGTTTGCTTCTTGCGAGGAATTCTTTCTTAAATTGTGATTTACAATTAAAATATGTATCTCCGAGTTTGCAAGGTCTCGCTTTAAAAGAGTTGCCAAAACCATGCTATCCGCCCCTCCAGAACAGGCACAAATGAGTTTTTTTACACCACAAAAACTTTTTAAATCCATATGTTTCATATTTTGCATAAATGTTGAAATATTTGTTTTTAAAAATCAAGAAATTTCTTGACATAGCTAAGATAATGCTTTAAAAGTTTTACTATAGAAGTATTTTACTTGGATGTGAATAATTTAGTTTCAAAAAGATTATCAATTGGGGAAGTTGCAAAAAAAATTGGCGTAGCTTCGCACACAATTCGTTTTTGGACGGAGGAATTTCCAGAATATATACCTTTTGAAGTTGGAAAGGGGGAGAGGAGGTATTATTCTGAATCCGCAATTAAAATATTTGAAAGAATAAACAAACTAATTCATGAAGATGGTGTTAAAATTCGTGTTATTAAAGAAAAAAAGTTACTTTTGCATTTGCCCTCCAGCTCTAAACTTTTGGATATAAAAAAAAATCTGCTAGATGCGTTAGAAAAATTAAATCAAATTTAGAGAAAATCTGCCATCACGATGTTTTTGCACTTTGTCTAAAAGCTCCAACTCGGCAATTGCAATTTGTGTATTTTCAACGCTTTCGCAAACTTCATTTGAAATATCATCAATAGAAACGGGATTAGAACCTAATATATTAAGGATTTTATTTGCCAAGTCCTCTTGTTTTTCAAACTTAGGTGGTGGTTTTATTTCATTAAGCAACGAAAGATTTTGTGGTTTAAATGTATAGATTTTTTCACGCTTATTCACGTGATAGCCTATCATTGTAATTATGTCTTCTGGTGAAGTTGTAAAAATCGCATTTCCATATTTAATAAGATGATTTCCACCATCAAATCTTGAATCGGATGGATGCCCCGGTATTGCAAATAAATCTTTTTCCTGCTCTAACGCAATTTTTGCAGTAATAAGGGAGCCAGAAGAGCCGTTTTTTTTGCTAGCCTGAACAAGTAAAATCCCTTTAGAAATGCCTGAAATTATGCGATTTCTTAGAGGAAAATTTTCTGGTTTTATTGGATAGTCTGGCGGTAATTCGGAAAGGAATAAACCTCCATTTTCAAGCACTTTGTTGTAAAGTTCTTTGTTTTCTCTAGGATAGATGATGTTAACTCCGCTACCTAAAACTTGAATAGTTCCGTACTTTAAAGAACCTATACAACTTGATGTGTCAACTCCAAATGCAAAACCAGAGGCAATTGTAAAACCAAATTCGCAAAGGCTTTTTGAGAAATTCTCTGCAATTTTTTTGGATTCTATAGTAGCTAACCTTGCTCCAACAATTGCAAATTTTGGATTTTCAAGTAATTTTAAATTTCCTCTTGTGTAAAGAATAATTGGAGGGTTGGGTATTTTTTTTAGGTCTTCAGGATAGGAGGCGTCATCAATTGTAATAGGGGAAATTTTTAAAGAATGGCACTTTTCAAGTTCTTGCTCGGCAAGTTTAATATCTTGAATTATTGGTTTTCCTTTTTTAATTTCAATTTCTTTGGCGTATTCTATTACATCATCAGTTGAAAAGTTCTGCTGAATTAATCTTGAAAGAGTACTTGACTTAGATATTCTAATTAAATCAAGTGCTTTTTTCATAATTATTTTTTACCTTCGTCGGAATGAATTTTTAGTGCATCGCCCAAAGCAATTCCGATTGTTGCTCCGATGTTTGTATTACCATATTCAGAAAGAAGCTTCGTTCTCTCATCTTCCTCAAGTTTTCTAATTGAAGCTTGTAGTTCTCCCGTTTCTGGGTTGAATTTAGAGATTTTAACATCAATTTTATCGCCGATTGAAAATCTGTTTGTTCTCTGCTCTGCTTTATCAGAAGATATGTGAGATTTTTTAATATAAGTTTTGATTGTGTCAAAAATTGTAACTTCAATTCCATTTGGATCGATACTAGAAACAACACCTGTAATAATGGAGTTTGTTTGAATTTGGTCTTTATATTTTTCAAATGGAGATGGTGAAAGTTGTTTAATTCCAAGGGATATTTTAGACTGCTTATCATCAAATTGTCCGCTTAGGTAGACAACTTGAATTTTATCTCCTTCTTTAAACTTCCTTAAAGCGTCTTCGGTTTTAACCCAAGAAATATCATCAACATGTACAACTCCTGCAATACCTCCTTCAAGTGAAATAAGCATTCTAAATGATTCAACTCTTTTAACAACACCGTCGATTACGTCTCCTTGTTTACGAGTTTCCATAAAGTTTTTCCACGGATTTTCAAGAAGCTGCTTACGGCTTAAGGAGATTTTATTTTGACCTGAGATATCAATTCCTAAGATTATAGCTTCAACTTCGTCATCAACTTTTGCATTGTGTAGGAATTCTGTTGCCTTTTCCTTCACCCAGTCAAGTTCATACATATGTATCAAGCCCTCAATACCTGACTCAATTGAAACAAAAAGTCCATAGTCTGTCACGCTTGTAACTTTTCCTTTAACTTTTTGACCAACTTTGTATTTTTCTTCCAGAAAGGCAGCAGGGTTTGGAGTTAGTTGTTTTAAGCCAAGAGAAACTCTATTTGTAGCTTTGTCAACTTTAATAACCTTCAATTTTATTGTTTTATTTACATCTAAAACCTCGGATGGGTGTGTAATTCTATCCCATGTAATGTCTGATATATGAAGTAGACCATCCATTATTCCAAGATCAACAAATACTCCGTAATTTGTAACGCTTTTAACTATACCTTCAACAATTTCTCCTTCTTGAATGTTGTTGATGAAGTCTTTTCTTTTATCTGCAAATATTTCATCTCTAGCAGCAAGGTAGGAAACGATGCAAGTTTGGTATTTATCGTCAATATTTATGACTTTAAAACTTTGCTTTGTACCGATGATTTCATTACCTTTTGTTGAAACTTTGATGCGAGCTTGACTAGCGGGAAGAAAAGCGAGATTTCCGTCAAAATCAATGCAAAATCCACCTTTCATGCGTGAGAAGATTATTCCTTCAATAATTTCATCATTCTTGAAAGCGTCTCTAATTTTTTGCCATGTTTTTTCTTTTTTTACTCTCCTTCTATTTATTGAAAGGACATTTTTTTGAGTTTCAAAGGACTCAATGTAAAATTCATACTCATCACCAACGTTGAGTTCTATGTTTTCAAGTGCTGATTCGTCGTCTGAGTCTGCAAATTCTCTTATTTCAACAACGGCTTCGGATTTTAAACCGCAATCAACAATTACAATTCCTTGCTTTTTGTTAATTTCTACGATTTTACCTGTAATAATGCGGCTTTTTATGTATGGAGAAGGTATAATTTGGTTTTGAAGTAAGCTTACAAACTCTGAAAGCATAGAGTTTTGAACTTCTTCAAACTTGGCATTCATTGTTGCAAGGTCCGCCGAGTTAATTGGTAAATCACTTTTATCAAGCAATTCACTTTGAATTTCCTTGTTTTCTTCAAGGTTTTTACTATTTGACATAAGAATTCTTTTAAATATTAATGAGCCTTGTATAAATCAAAAAAAATAAAATATCAATAAAAATTTGATGTTTTTTAAAAAAAAATAAATATTACTTGACAATATAGTTTTAAAGGCTTTTTATCAAGTAAAAAATCAAAAAATGATGAGCGAAAATCTTAAAAATGCTATTAAAAAATTTGAATATTTAAAGCATCAGGTAAAAAATGTACAAATTCTTTTAGTAACAAAGGGGGTGAATGAGGATTTTTTAATTGATTTTATAAGAGAAACTAAGCATTTTTATTATGGAGAAAATTATGTTAATGAATTTAAAAAGTGGGATAAAATAATTACCGAATTCCCTCAAATTAATCTATCTTTTATTGGAAAATTTCAAAGTGGAAATTTAAGAAATATAGTCAAATACTGCAATAAAATTGAAACCATAGGTTCTTTGATTTCTCTTGAAAAAGCAAAAAAAGAGGCACAAAAAAGGGGTAAAAATTTAAAATATTACGCACAAATAAATATAGGGAACGAACCACAAAAAAATGGCTTTTTGGAAAAGAGCTTAAATTATGAGGAATTAAAGGTTTTTGATGGAATAATGTGCATTCCTCCTAAAAAAGAAAATCCCTCTTTATACTTCAAGAAAATGGCGGATATATCGACCAAAACTGGTGTAAAAGAAATTAGCATGGGAATGTCTACAAATTACGAAGTTGCGATTTCATTTGGGGCAACCGAAGTTAGAATAGGTAGCTTAATTTTTGAAAAAAACCTTGATATAATTTGAATTAATCATGCAAATAAAATAATTTTTTAAAAATTTTAAAAAAAAACTTGATTTTTATAAAATTTGTTAGAATAATAATCAATTATAGTTTATTTTTTATATGGCAGATATAGCTGAAATTTTAGGTTTTCAATCCTCCGAGAGAAGAAGAAACTCGGAAGTGCGTAAAAGAGTTGGTAGAGGTAGAGGTTCTGGTCTTGGAAAAACTTGTGGAAGCGGTGGTAAAGGGCAAACAGCAAGAACTGGTGGAAGCAAGGTAATGCCAGGCTTTGAAGGGGGTCAAACACCTCTTTATAGAAGAATGCCACGCCATGGTTTCAATAACTATAATCGTGTATCTTACCACGCATTAAATGTTGAAACAATTGAATATTACATTCAAAAAGGCGATTTAACAAGAGATATAAAAATATCAGATTTAATCTCTCTTGGGGTGATAAAAAAGTATCAACTTGTTAAGCTTCTTTGTCGTGGAGAGGTTAAAACTCCATTCAAAATTGAGGTTAATGCAACTTCAAAGTCCGCTCTTGAAATAATGAAAAAAATTGGCGGTGAAGTTGTTATATTAAATTCTTCAAAAGAAGCTTAATAAATACCTAAAAATATGGCAAAAACCTCAATTCAAAGCTCACAATTATTAAATAAAATTCTAATAACTTTAGTTATATTAGCATTTTATCGCTTTGGCTCTTTCATACCACTTCCATTCATTGACGCATCTTTGCTTGGTGGATTAAGTGAAAAAATCTCGAAAGGAGTTTTTGGTATGTTTGATATGCTTTCTGGAGGTTCTCTTTCTAGAATGTCTGTCTTTGCTTTAGGAATTGTGCCTTACATAACTTCTTCAATCATAGTTCAACTTTTAGTTGCAAGTATAGAAAGCTTAAAATCCCTAAAGCAGGAAGGTGAAAGCGGTCAAATAAAAATAAATCAATATACTAGGTATCTTTGCTTTATAATTGCTTTCGTTCAAGGTTATGCAATTGCTTCAACTTTAGGTGCAAGTGATATGTTTTTAGGAGTTGAAAAATACGGCTCAATTTATCAAAGAATTGTTGTAGCTTTAACTCTTGCAACTGGAACATTCTTACTCTTGTGGCTTGGAGAGAAAATAACATCAAAAGGCATTGGAAATGGTGCATCTTTGATAATTTTCACTGGTATAGTTACCGAACTTCCAAAAGTATTTATATCCGTCTTTGAACTTTCAAGAACTGGAGCTATAAGTCCTTTTGTTGGTATATTCTTTATTGGTTTAATCATTTTATCAATAGGTTTTGCTATTTTTGCTGAAAAATCCTATCGTATTGTAAAAATTCAACATCATGGTAGAAATATGGTTCAAGGAAAGAGCGGAATGTTAAATGAGCTACCTTTAAAAATAAATCCTCCTGGGGTTATACCGCCAATTTTTGCAAGCTCTTTGTTGCTTCTTCCTGCAACCGTCTTATCATTTGGTAGTGGTGAAGATTCTGGTTGGCTTCAAAGTATAGCATTTTCTTTTTCTCATGGGAAGCCACTATTCATAGTATTTTACATTGCATTGATAATCTTTTTCACATTTTTCTACACGGAAATAGTATTCAATATAAAAGAAATTGCTAACAACTTTAGAAAATCAAACTACTTTATCCATGGAATAAGGCCCGGAGAGAGCACCATCAACTTTCTTCAAGGAACAATGAAAAAGCTTTGCTTTATAGGTGGAGTTTATTTAAGTATTATCTGCGTTGTTCCAGAGGTTTTTGCTTCAATATATGGACAATCCTTAGTAATTGGCGGAACAAGTATTCTAATAATAGTTAATGTTATAACCGACACGATAGCACAAATACAATCATATTTACTATCCTCAAAATACACTAAATTACTAAACAAAGTTAAAAAATAATATGTCTTTCATAAATATAATATTATTTGGTGCGCCAGGTTCTGGAAAGGGAACTCAATCCAAAATTCTATCTCAAGATTTTAACCTATTTCATCTCTCAACTGGAGATTTATTAAGGGAAGTTAAAAGTGATGTAAATTCCGTATTTCATTCTCAAGTAAGTGAAAAAATGGCAAAAGGAGAGCTTGTAAATGATGAAATAATATTTGGCATAGTTTCAAATAAGATAAATCAAATCAAGACAGAAAAAAAATTTGATGGTATAATTTTTGACGGATTTCCAAGAAATGTCACTCAAGCAAAGTTTTTGAATGACGAGTTAAAAAAATTTAACTTTCCAAACCCTTTTGTCTTTATATTAAATATTTCATTTGAAGCAGTGGTTAATAGAATTTTAAATAGATTTACCTGCAGTAATTGTGGAGCGATTTACAATAAAGTTTCTAAACCTCCAAAAAGAGAGGAGTTTTGCGATGTGTGTAACATAAAAAATAGCTTCTCGGACAGAGTGGACGACACCCCAGATGTAATAAAAAACAGGCTTGAAATTTTTGAAAAAAATATGAAGAACCTGAAAGAATTCTATGCAAATCAGGCATCTGAGATAGACGCCTCACTTAATTCTAAGGAAGTTTTTAATATTTTGAAAAAAAAGCTTGAAAATTTAAAAAAAATCTAATCTAATATCTCAATAATTTTCTATTTTTATTTATGGCTTCTAAATGCTTTGTGTTTGGTTCTAAAATTTCCTTTGGAAACTCTAGATCAAAATCTAATATAAAAACAAGGAGAAAGTTCTCCCCTAATATAACAATAAAATCATTTCGTAGTGATTTGTTAAATCAAGATTTTTCTCTTAAAATATCAATGAGAGGAATAAGAACAATATACAAACATGGCTCTCTTGATAACTACTTACTAACAACAAGAATGCTTTCTTTAACCGAAGACGCCTTTAAACTAAAAAACAAAATAAGAAAAGTGATTAAAAAAGCAGAACTAAAAACAGCAAAAAATTAAACTATTTATGGCTAAAAATATACATCCAAAGACTCAAGAAGTGAACTTTCAATTCTCCAAAGGAAGAAATATGAAGATTGTTTCTACATACAAAAAGGAAACATTTCTTACAGAAACTGATATTTTCATACATCCAGCTTGGATGGAAGACCAAAAAGCAGTTCACGCAGGTTCCGCAAATGTTAATAAATTTAATGCGGCTTTTGGTGGGGCTTCTTTTACGGGAGTTATTACAAGTGTTGATTTAAAGAAATCAGGTTCCTAAAATATGAATGTGAAAGTGAGGTACTTCTTGACCTGCCCCTTTTCCGTTGTTAGTGATTAATCTAAAATCTTTTAAACCTAAAATATCTTCTGCTATATGCTTAACGCACTTAAAAAAACTCTCAACATCGTTAGAACGAGAGACAAAATCAGTAAAATTTATATACTCTCCTTTTGGAATTACTAAAACATGAACTCGTGCCTTTGGATTAATATCGTAAAAAGATAGAATTTTATCATCTTCATAAACTTTTTTACTTGCGATTTCCGACCTTAAAATTCTTGCAAAAATATTGTTTTTATCGTACATATTTAATCTAAATATTCATCTGGATTCAAAAAGCCATCAATATCTTTAACCTCGCCTTCATAATTTTCATTTTGATTTATATTTTGAAAATTTTCATTTTGAATTATACTTTCGTTGAGGTAGAAGTCCAAAATATGATTAAAGTTAAAATTCAAGGTATCTCCTGGTATTTCTAGTAAAAACTTCTCTGAGGCTTGAATTGAGTTAAACATGTTGTAGTTATTATCTGGTTTAACAAAGGGATTGCTGTTAAAAAAGTAATAAATTGAGTTGTTCGTTTGAACTTCAAGGTCAAAAGAGGAGTTGACTGTTAGGCATATAAGTAGTGGAAAAATGGATTTGCAATAGTCCCTTTCTCCTTGAATTATATTAAAAAGAAGGACGGATTTGAAATCTTTTTTTGAAGCTATTTCAAGTGCGAGATTTGCTCCAATTTCATGGCCGAAAAGGATTATGTCTTTTGTGTCTATTTCGGTAAAAAAATCACTATTTAGGGCGGTTTCAATTATTGTTTTCAGGGCTTCAAAATTTTGTAAATTTTTACTGGAGGGGTATTCCATCACAACCAAATTATAATTCAAAGCCATAGAATTTAAAACGCTATTCAAAGCCCCTGACGAGCTTGATATATAAAGGATATAATCTTTATTTGCGGGGTTTGGTATGGTGTAAAATTTAACCACTTCGCCTTGATTTGAAATTTCAAAGTGATTGTAAGATGTTAAAAAATTTGTTGAATTTACATCTTTTTTGCTAAATAAATTGTTAGCAATTTTAACAGATGTTAAGTAGTTTAGTGCTAGTAAAATACAGATTAAAATCAAAATTAAAATCAGTGTTTTTGCGATGATGTTTTTTGGCAAAATCTTCATAATATTTCTAGTTTGATACAATTCATAGCTCTTTATGTAGTGGATTTATTTAATTGTCAATTAATTTTAAATAAAAAAACTTGACAAAGTAAAAAAGTTTTTTCAAAAAGATAAAAAATTAATCATAAAGATGAAAAAAAGTGCTCCTACAGTAAAGTTTTTGCTAGATTTTTTGCCAATAATATTATTTTTCATTGCTTACAAAATTCACCCAATTCAAATAAAACCGATAATATTTGCAAGTATGGTTGGTGGTTTGGCAACGATAATTTCCCTTGCTATAGCAAAAATAATGTCTATAAAGCTTGAAAAACTCGCATTTTACTCTAATATTGCATTTGTGTTTTTTGCAGGACTGACGGTGTTATTTGATAACCCAGATTTTATAAAGGCAAAACTTACTATATTAAACGGAATTCTTGGAGCTATTTTACTTTGGTTTTTCTTGAAAAAAAAGCCTGTAATTAAATATATTTTTGAGAATAAAATTGAAATGGAAAATGGAAAATGGAATACACTAAACCTGCGTTTTAGCCTTATGTTTTTGACAATTGCCGTATTTAATTTTTATTTTTGGAAATTTCAAAGTGAGGAAATGTGGGTAAACTTCAAGACATTTGGCACTTTACCTTTTGTTATGACTTTTTTTATTTTTCAAATTCGTTTCATATTAAAAAATGGCAAAGTGGTTGAAAAAGAAAAAAATAATTAATTTTGTAAAAAATATCTTGCAAAATTAAGAAAATACAATAGAATTTTTTAAGTTTATTTTTGGTTAGATGTTTAGTTTAATATTTTTACCTTTGTTTTGTGGAGTTTTCTGCGGTTTATTTTTAAGGAATACTTCTAAGGAATATGCAAACTTTTTAACAACATTTGGAGTTTTTGTTTCATTTTTGGTATCTTGTTATGCCTTTTATTTGACAGGAATAAAAACCGAAGTTATAAATGTAAATTTGTTCAAATTTGTTGAATTTTCTGGATTTTCTTCAAATTGGGCTATATATATAGACGGATTAACGGCAATAATGCTTGTTGTCGTCTCTTTCGTGTCTTCCCTCGTCCATCTTTATTCCATCGGTTACATGCACGATGATGAAAATCAGCCAAAATTTATGGCTTTTCTATCTCTTTTTACATTTTTTATGCTAATTCTGATCGCAGCGAGAGATTTTATGCAACTATTTGTAGGTTGGGAAGGAGTTGGCTTGTGTTCTTATCTTTTAATTGGGTTTTGGTATAACAAAGAAAGTGCTAACAAGGCGTCAATTAAAGCTTTTATAACAAATAGAGTGGGGGATTTAGCCCTAATCCTTGGAATGTGTGGCATTTATTATTTATTTAAAACGCTTGATTTTATTGAAATTAAAAACAATTTGAATTTGCTTTCTAGTGTTTATTCTATATTTGGTTTTGAGGTTTCAATAGCAACATTAATCGCTGTTTTGCTTTTTATTGGATGTATGGGAAAATCAGCTCAAATTATGCTTCACATATGGTTACCTGATGCGATGGAAGGGCCTACTCCCGTTTCAGCTTTAATTCACGCTGCAACAATGGTAACTGCGGGGATTTTTCTTGTCTCTAGGGCCTCTTTTCTGTTTGAATACTCGGAAGTTGCAAGAAATATAATAATTATAATTGGCACAATTACCGCATTTTTTGCCGCAAGTATAGCATTAACTCAAAATGACATCAAAAAAATTATAGCCTATTCAACTTGCAGTCAACTTGGTTATATGTTTGTTGCCTCTGGTTTCTCAGGTTATAATGCGGGTATTTTTCATCTCGCTACTCATGCTTTTTTTAAAGCTTTACTATTTCTTTCTGCTGGCTCCGTTATTCATGCTATGTCTGGAGAGCAAGATATTAGAAAGATGGGAGGTCTTGCAAAAAAAATACCTCTAACATTTGCATGCATGTTGATTGGTTCGGTTGCAATAGCGGGAATACCGCCTCTTTCTGGATTTTTCTCTAAAGATGCAATACTTGAAGTTGCATTTATGTCAGAAAATATTATAGGTAAATTCTCATTTGTGGTTTTGGTTGCAACTGCTTGCATTACAACATTTTACTCTTGGAGGCTTTTGATACTAGTTTTTAACGGTCAAACAAGAAATACATCAGAAGTAATTGACCATATCCACGAGTCTCCACGAGTAATGACGACACCTCTAATTCTTTTGTCAATTTTTGCTATAATTGCGGGAGGTTTTATGGAACTCTATCTTCATATTCTCTCCACGAAAACAGGAATTTTAGCAAACTCTATTTATATTTTAGAGCAAAATAACGTGCTAGAAAATATTCGTCACACTCCAATGATGATAAAATTCTTACCTACAGTTCTCTCGGTAATAACAATACTCTTTGCTTACTGGTATTTTAAAAAAGAGCGTAAAAACATCATTCCTAAAGGAGTAAAAAATCTAGTCTCAAACAAATATTATTTTGATGAGCTATATTCTGTGATTTTTGTAAAACCAACTCAAAAAATAAGCCAATTCTTGATTAACTTTTTTGACAAAGGAGTTGTTGACAAACTAGTAGTTATGACGCCTCAAGCATTTTCTAATTCTATTGGTAAAATATCCGCACGAATGCAAAACGGAAAAATAGTGCAATACTTTGCATTAACTTTCGTTTCAATAATCGGAACGTTTTATTTTATTATCACTAAATTTTAATCTATGGAAAACATAATTTTAATAAAAATCATCACTCCCTTGAAAACTGAATTTAAAGGAGAAGTATTGTATATTGAAGTGCCAACTATAGCTGGTGTCGTCGGTTTTTATCCTAACCACATACCTTTAATTACCGCATTAACTTCGGGAGTAATTAAATTAAGAACTTCTGAAAATGAGATGGTTGAATTTGCAATTAAAGATGGATTTTTAAGATTTTCTCAAAATCGTTGCAATGTAACCATTAAATCCGTCGTTAAAATTAAAAAAAGTGCTTAAAATATGCAAATAATATCGCCAATTGAAGAAATAATACACTCCGCAAAAATTGGAAAACCATTCATATTAGTTGATGGTGAAGATAGAGAAAATGAGGGGGATTTGGTCATTCCATCAGAGTTTGTTAATGAAGAAAATATAGCTTTCATGCTTCGTCATTGCAGTGGTATAATATGTCTTACTATAACAAAAGAAAGGGCGGATTTACTTGACCTCCAACCAATGGTTGCAAACAATCGCTCCGCATTTTCAACTCCATTTGCGGTTTCTATTGAGGGTAAAACTGGCATAACTACTGGGGTTTCTGCAAAAGATAGGGCAAGAACTGTAGCGCTTGCAACCGCTAAAAATGCAACCAAAGATGATATAGTTTCTCCTGGGCATATATTTCCACTAATAGCAAAGGATGGAGGTGTTTTGGTGAGAGCAGGGCATACTGAAGCCTCGGTTGACATTTGCAAATTAGCAGGTCTATCTGGTTTTGCAATTATTTGCGAAATGATGAATGTGGACGGAACTATGTCTCGCCTTGAAGAAATGGCCAAATTTTCAAGAAAATATGATATAAAAATTGGCACGATAGCAGATTTAATAGAATATAGAAGTAAAAATGAGAATTTATTGATTAAAACTTTCGAAACAAGCCTTAATGATGGCTCAAAATTAATCACATTTAAAGAAAAGCATGAATATTTGGAGCATTTTGCAATTATAAAAGGTGATGTTTCCAAGGCTTTTGTCAGAATTCAAAGCTTCAATCTTTTTGACGAAATAACTGGCGGTATTCAGCTTGATTTACTACCGAAATTAAAAAAAGAATATGAAAATCTTGTTTTTATAGTCATCAACAATGGTAGAAATTGGAATGAAAGGGAGACGAATGTTAGAGATTATGGCAAAGGAGCCGAGATTTTAAAACACTTAGGGCTTACAAATATCAAGTTATTGACGAGAAAAATGGGGAGAAACTTTGCTGGAATTTCTGGCTTTGGAATTAAGATTGAAGAAGAACTTTTAATTTAAAGTATGAAAGCGTATAAAGCACTGGTTTTTAGAGAAGTAAAGCGTTTTTTGAATGTATATAATCAAACTCTAATAGCACCGATAATAAGTGCGTTTTTATATTTTACGATTTTTACAGTAATTTTTGCACATAAAGATACTGCTAATTTTGACTATAAACTGTTTGTTGTTTCTGGCATCGTTATGATGTCCGTCTTGCAAAATGCTTATTCTAACACACAATCAACAATGACAACCGCTAAAGTTTTAGGCTTTTCTGTAGACATGACCCTTCCTCCAATTTCAAGTTTTACACTTTTACTCGCTTTTTTGACGGGGGGAATTTTACGTGGTTTAAGCATTGGAGTTATATCCTTAATTACCTTCTCATTCTTTGTAAAAATGACGTTTCATTCTGTTTTTGTAATTATTTTATACCTAATTTTAGCCTCCGCATTATTTGCCCTTTTTGGAATTATAGTTGGAGCAATTTCAAAGAATTTTGACTCAGCAATATCCTACAATACTTACTTTATAATGCCAATTACATTCCTCTCAGGCACATTCTACTCGGTGAAAATGCTAAGTCCTTTTTGGCAAAAAGTGATACTTTTTAACCCAGTTTTTTACATAATAGACGGCTTCAGGTTTGGTTTTTTAGGAGTTACGGAGTCCCGCTTTGGGGCAATTTTACCAATTTTTGGATTGATTTTTTGCATTTTGCTAATCGGTTTTATAGCACACTACTTTTTGGAAAATAAATATAGGAATGATGAAAGATGAAATAAACTCATTTTTGTTTTTTTTATCTGCGGAAAAAAATCTCGCACAAAACACTCTTGTAAGTTATAGGTTTGACCTAGAAGATTTTTCTAAATTTCTAACCTCAATTAAAGAAAATTTTGAAACCGCAAATTATTTAAGCTTAATAAAATATTTTGAGTTTTTGGCGAAAGATAAAGACATAAAAACCTCTTCACAATTAAGAAAAACTTCAGTTTTATTTAATTTTTACGAATTTTTGATAAAAGAAAAAGGCTACAGAGCAAACCCTATTCGTGAATTTGAAAGACCTTTAAAAAACGAGGTTCTTCCTATTTTTTTGGAAATAGAGGAGACGAAGGGGCTTCTTGAAACTGCAAAAAAGGATAAAAGTAAACAAGGAATTAGGGACTATGCGGTTTTAGAGCTTTTGTATTCAAGTGGTATGAGAATTACGGAGTGTTTAAAATTGCAAATTAAGGACATTTTAGACTCTAAAAATCGCATCAAAAATTCATTGATAATCTCTGGAAAAGGTGGAAGAGAGAGGGTTATTTTTATCAACCAAAATGCGAAAGAGGCAATTATAAATTACATTCCAATTAGGGATTTTTTTTGCAATGATAGCCCCTTTTTATTCAACGCTAAGTCCAAAGAAGGGCATTTAACAAGGCAAAACTTCTTTTATTCTTTAAAGAAAATTGCTAGAAAATCTGGACTTGATGACAAAATTATCTCTCCTCATAAAATACGGCATTCGTTTGCAACGCACCTTTTTTTAAACGGAATTGATATAAGAATTTTACAAGAAATGCTGGGGCATGTTGACATTTCCACAACGCAAATTTACACTCACATAAACAAAAGTTCGCTTAAAAAAGTTGTGGACGCCTTTCACCCGTTTGGGCAAAAAAATCACTGATTTCCTCAATTTCAAGCTCTTTAACCCACACTGCAAAACATTTTATCTCTTTGTTTGGATATATTTTAGCAAGTGCTTCTTTGTATTTTGCAAGCTGAAACTTTGTTTTTTCAAGCAAAAATGGAATTTTTTGAAACTTAAAGTCGTATATTTCAATATCTTTTCCAATAATTAGCCTATCAATCCTCCCCGAAAAGAGAGTTCCATTGCTTCCTTCCTGCATAATTTCAATCTCCGTAAAAGTGCTTTTCTCAAACAAAAATGTAAACTTTGCCTTCACTTTTTCTGCTAAAATAAAAAGCTGCTCTCTCTCCTCCTTTGTCATATCAACGCTCGTTCTTCCTTCGTTTGCAAGCATATCATGAAGAGCGGTTCCTAAAATTAATGCCTTGTTTTCTTTTGCTTTCTCCGTCGCCCTTTCTCTTTTTTGAGTGGAAGAAGAAAAGGCCATTGGTTGCACAAAAATGCTTTCTTTTGATTTTTTTTCTGGCAAATCCTCCCCGATTTTAAGCTCTCCCGCAACTATTCTTTCCCCTAAAAGGTGCTCTTTTGCAATATTGTACCAACTTTTATACTCAACATCTTCTTCTATTTTTTCTGCAAAAATATAAATCTCTTCCCTCGCACGAGTTAATGCAACGTAGAAAAGCCTTATATATTCTGTATATTTATCATCTTTATTTTTATCCTTAATTTCCTTCCACTTTTTACATAATAATTTTTTTTTGGAGAGCAAGAAGAGGTTATTCTCCTTGCAAAATAAGAGATTTTCTTTGTTATCCTCCCTACTAAGTGTTTTGTTTACGTTTAGCAAGAAGACTATTGGGCTTTCCAGACCTTTGGAAGAGTGAACTGTGCTAAAAATAACTGCATTTTCCTCGCTTTCAAGATTAATTTTAAATGTTTCTCCCTGCCTTACAAGCTCCTCGTAAAACATTAAAAATCCCTCAAAATTAGGGGAATGAGATGTCTGTTCATACTCCTCAATTATATTAAAAAGATGTGCAATATGACGCACCTCCTCGTTTTTGTATCTCTCCCCAAACTTTGCAAAAATGGAGCTGAAAAAATGAAAAATATCTTTATTCAAAAGGTTTTTTAGAGGTAGGACATCATCTTCTGAGCTGAAACTTCCATGAAACATGTTGCTATTTAAAACAACTTGCAAGGAGAATGTATTTTTTTGATTTAAAAGATAGCGAAGCAAGTGTATGAAGTCTGATATTACAAAGCTTTCATCAAGTGGAATTTCATCTGAAAAACTAACTCCAATTTGATGTTTGCTAAGCTCTTCCTTGATTAAAGAGAAAAAAGCATAATCACGATAGGCAAAAAGTAGCATAAAGTCGCAAGGTTTAACCGCCCTGCCCTTACTTTCAATCAACCTCCTTTCTTTTAAAATAGAGATGATTTTTTGGCAAATTAGCACTGCATTCATTTTTTTTAACCCGCCATCATCTCTCTCTTCCCAAGGCATGATAAAGCAGGTTTTATCTATATTTTTCTTAGTTTTTTGATATATTGCTGGAGTTATTATTTCAATCCTTCCAAAACCATCTTTAGAAGCAAAGTGTTTTTGATACTCTTGATGGGAGACCATTGATTTGTAAGGCTTTTTACTGAAGATAGAGTCTATAAAATCAAGAAGTATTTGGCTTGTTCTGTAAGATTTTTGTAGATAAACTTGATTTAAGTGCTTTCTGTATTTCAAAAAAATGCTGTAAAGTGCCTCTGGTTTTGCATTTTGAAAGCTAAAGATAGACTGCTTCTCGTCCCCCACTATAAACAGGCTTCTTGCCCCTCTTTCGCTTCCATTTCCTGCAAAAAACTCTTCTAAAATAAAGCCTAAAATTTCCCATTGCAAAAAGTTTGTGTCCTGTGCTTCATCAACTAAAATATGGTTTATCCCTCCATCTAGTTTAAATAAAATAAAATCCCGCTCCTCACCGCTTAAAGCCTGCTGTGTTAGAAGAATTAGGTCATCAAAATCCACCGCCTCAAGCCTCTTTTTTTCCTCCTCATAATGAGTGAGAATTTTTTTGACAAGTTTCATCAAATTCTCTGTTAATTTTGCGGTTAATATCCTGCCTTGAATCTCTCTCTTTTCTTCATAATAATTCTTAATTTTCAACCAAATATCCTCCAATTCAATTGCTTTTTTAAATGGGGTAGATTTCAAAAAGTCATCTTTTGTGCTATTTAAAAACGCCGTCTCTAACAAATTTGTCAACTTTGAATTTAAAAAATCCTCCAAAGCTTTTATTCGCAAGTTCATATTTTTTTTAATTCCCACATTTTTTACTCCATCAAGCAAAATTTCAAGCTCATCAAAAGGGAAGTTTTCTATAAAGTCCTTCTCCCATTTTTCGCTTAAATTTGGAGCATATTCTAGGTTTAGTAGATTGTAAGCCTTTCTTTCAAAATCTTCCTCTTTAAAGACGGAGTTTTCACGTTCGTTTAATATAGCAGGAATGATTTTTTGCCTCACCTCAAAGCTAGAAAAAGCAAATCGCATTTCTTTTAACAATTCTCTTGTTTCTACATCTGAGATAAGATTTTTGAAAATCTGATTTTTTATTGAATTCTCCCTACTTTTAGAGAGAGTTGTAGGCTTGTAAGCAAATCCACTTTCCGCAGAAAAGGCTCTTAAAACCTGCATACAAAAACTATGGAAGGTTTGTATTTTTGGCATTTTTCCAAGCAAAACAACATCTTTATACAAATTTCTCGCCCGCTCCTTCTCTTCCTGACTAGCCGTTTTAAGAATTTCTTCGCTTTCAACTCCATCTTTATGCCATTCTTTTAGCTTTTTGATAATTCGTGTCTTCATCTCTCCAGCGGCCGCATCAGTAAAAGAGATGCAAAGAATTTTTAGAGGGTCTTCCCCTGCAACCAAAAGCCCTAAAACTCTTGCAACAAGGATAAAAGTTTTGCCAGAGCCAGCATTAGCGGAAACAAATATTGACTTTTTAGGATTTATAATTTCATTTATTTCTAGGTTTTTCATTTTTGTATGGTTATTAAAAAAAATTTCAAAATTATAAACGACGTTAAAACGGAAGATATTAATTCGCAAGAAATAATTGAAATTTCGGAAAAAGAAATTCAAGAAATAGAGCAAAATTTATCTAAGTTTTTCTCTTCAGTTAAAACTCTGCTTAGAGAAGGGGCGGTTGTGATTGATGATGGATTAGGCACAAAAGAGGAGGAGAGTTTTGAGGAAGAATTTGTCAAAAATCCGTCTTTACAAAATAAGCAACAAATGATTTTTTCCATCGCACTTTGCTCTCTTCCTCAAGATAAAGCAACAAATTTTGCAAATCAAATTAAAGATGTAAAAATTAGCGATGAGTTTAATTTTTCAATTGAAATGGAAAGAGAAAGTAAGCTAAAAACCTCTCTTGAGCAAATTTTAAGCAAGGAAGTTAAGGCTTACAGCTTAGAGTTGCCTGCGATAATGAAAGAAAGGGAGGTAAAAATAAAAATGCTGATAGAAGCAAGACCAGATATCAAACTTTACTTAGAAGGTAAAAAAAATTAACTCTCCGTTTTTTATTAAAGCTAAAATATATTTAGAAATATTTGCTAAAAATAGTTAGTCTTACCACCCTTAAAACTTAAATTTTCAAGAAATAAGAAAAACTTATTATTAAAAAATTTTCATTAAATGTAAAAAATATCTTGAAAAGATAAAAAATTGCTTAATACTTTTCTTAATAACAAAAATTTAATGTACAATGTTACATCTTATTCTATTGGCGTTTTGTGCCATATGTGGAGGTTTTTTTGGAGGAAGAGTTAGAACTGTAATTACCGTATCTCTAGCCTTTGCAACTTTTATTTATAGCGGATTTTTATGCTATCAATTCACATTTGAAAAAATATTACACAACGATGTAAGTAAATTGGAGATAGGTTTTTTAACCCTTAATTTTGGATTAGACTTATTCAGTGTTTGGTTTATATTGCTTGTTTCCTGCCTTTGGTCTTTGGCTTCTCTTTACTCATTTTCTTACATAAAAACAAATTACCCTAAAAAAGATGATAAAATCTTTCAATTTTGCTACTCTCTTGCGGTTTTCTTTGCAATTTTGTTTGCACTTGCAAAAGACACAATAACAATGTTTGTAATGTATGAATTATTAACGCTTTCTACAATTCCTTTAATAGGTTTTAAGCGTAATGAAGAAGTAAAAGCGGGGCTGGTGAAATATCTAACCGTTTTGCTTGGTTGTTCGTTTGTGTTTTTACTCCCTGCGACAATTTTTACATCAATTAAAAGTGGTGGAATTTTATTTAACGAAGATGGCTTTATCTCCTCTTTAAATTTATCAAGTTTAGGGGCAAAATGTTTGTTCTTTCTATTTGTGTTTGGAATTGGTAAATCTGCCTTTTTCCCTTTTCACATCTGGCTACCTTCTGCAATGGTTGCTCCAACCCCTGTAAGCGGATTGTTACACGCCGTTGCAGTTGTAAAAGTTGGAGCCTTCTTTGTGCTTAGATTGGTGGTTAATATTTTTGGGATAGACTACCTAAAAGAGCTATTTTCAGGTTTTAATTTGTTTATGTATATTGCTGGATTTACCGTTCTTTATGCTAGCATTTTAGCAGTTTTCCAAAATAATTTAAAAAAGAGGCTGGCATATTCTACTATATCCCAAATTTCATACATTGCACTTTCGCTTTCCACATTTACAAAAGTTGGAGTTTTTGTTGCTATGTATCAAATTTTTGCACATGCACTTTCAAAAATCTTACTATTTTTTACAGTGGGGGGGTTTTACACCGCAAGTCATTCAAGCAAAATTGTTGAATTTACAGGAATGGCAAGAAAAAACCCATTTGCATGTTTTGCCTTTTTGTTTGCAACGCTTTCTTTATGTGGTCTGCCTTTCACTTCTGGTTTTTTAAACAAGGGATTGCTTTTTTACAATGCACTTGGGGCAAAGTCAAGTTTTGCAACCTTCGTGTTTTTTACATCTGCATTTTTATCATTTTTATACTTAATTCCCGTTTGTTATGCAATTTTTAAAACACCTTCTCAAAAACAAATTTCAAATTTCTCAAAAATTCCGTTGACATTTAATTTTGTTTTCTTTTTTCTTATCTTATTAAATATATTGTTGTTTATTTTTAGTGGATTATTTTTTATGAATTATGTTAATGAATGGTAAAAAAGGTATTATAATGGGTCTTGCAAATAATATGTCAATTGCATATGGAATTGCAAAATCTATAGTCCAAAATGGAGGTGAAGTTATTATAACTTATCAAGGTGAAGCTCTTTTAAAAAGAGTAACTCCAATTGCAGAAGAGCTTGGATGCAAGCTAATTCTTGAATGTGATGTTTCAAAAGATGAGAGCATTCAAGATATGGTTAAAAAAGTGGAAGAAAAATATGGCAAGATAGATTTTTTGGTTCACTCAATCGGATTTTCAGATAAAAACGAATTAAGAGGGAGATACGCAGACACAACTCGTGCTAACTTCCTAAATACAATGGATATTTCCTGCTTTTCCTTCACTTGTGTTCTAAAAAATCTAGACAAAATATTAAAAGACGGAGGTACCGCAATAACTTTAACTTACTATGGAGCGGAAAAATACATGCCTCATTACAACGTTATGGGAGTTGCAAAAGCGGCACTTGAGGCAAGCTTGAGATACCTCGCTGTAGATTTTGGAGTGAGAAATATAAGAATTAACGGCATTTCCGCAGGCCCCATTAAAACCTTAGCCGCTTCTGGAATTGGAGATTTCAAAAAAATCTTTAAATGGAACGAAGAAAACACCCCTCTTAAAAGAAATACAAACATTCAAGAAGTTGGAGGCACGGCACTTTACCTACTTTCTTCTTTAAGTGAAGGAGTTACAGGAGAAGTTGTGCATGTTGACTCGGGCTACCATGTAATGGGAATGAAAATGGTTGATGGAGAAACTGAATAGTGTAAAAAAATACTTGTCAAATTTAAAATTATACTTTATACACAACTAGAATCAAAATAATTTTATTATGTTAAAGGGGCAGTATTTTGCAAACAGTTACAGCGGACAAATTGCAAATTTAGTGCGTCTTATAGTTAAAATGAAGCTTTACACTTCTAAAATACTAAGAGAGACGATTATTATTTTAAATGAATACAATTTTGAGTCAAAAGTAAAGGTGTTTGATATGGCAGAAACTTTAAGAACCTTAAACATTGAGTTAGAAGATTCTGTCAATAAAATCATCGCACTTAGTCACCCTGTTGCATTTGATTTGCGTTTTTTACTCTCTAGTTTAAAGTTATCTTCCGAGTTAATTTACATCGCAAACGGAGCAAAAAAAACTATAGGAACAATTGAAGGTCTTGAAAATAAATCTTTAATTGCAGAAAATCAGAAAGACTTAACAAGAATGCTTGAAATTTCCTTCCAAACTCTCAAAAATGTAATATCCACACTTCTTCAATTTGATAGCAAAAAAAAGGCAGATGCGGAGATACTCTATAAAATTGAAGGAATGTTGAAAGCAGACGATGCCGTTGATGAAATTTACACAAAAATCTTAAAAGACGGTATGAAAGGCATGAAAAACAAAACGGCAGACCCTGTAATGACCTTTGAGGCAATTTGGATTGCAAAAAATTTAGAGAAAATTTCAGACTGCATTCACAACATGATACTAACAACAAGGTATGTCTTAACTGGAAAACGCACTTAAATATGCTTACTTTTTTAGAGATTGAAAACATCTTACTCATAAAAAAAACGGAAATTGAATTTGAAAGCGGACTTTGCATTTTAACTGGGGAGACGGGAGCGGGAAAGTCCATCATTCTTAATTCAATTCTATTCTTATTAGGTAAAAAAATAAAAACAGACACAAAATCCCTGCTTAGAATTGGGGCGGAGAAGGGCGGAGTAAGTGGCTCTTTTGATATATCAAAAAACTCCCCTTTAAAAACTTTTTTGCAAGAAAGGGGGTTTGACGCAGGTGATGAACTTGTGATAAAAAGAATTATAGGCAACGGCGAAAAAGAGCGTAGTTTTTTAAATGGAAGCCTAATTTCAAATGCGATGCTTGCTGATGTTGGTAACTTTTTAATTGAAGTCAACAGGCAAAACGAGCAAATAGGACTGCTGGAAAAATCCTTCCATCTCAAAATTTTAGACCTTTACGCAGAAGCAGGAAGCGAGCTTTCTCTCGTGGAAAACGCTTTTAGGGAGCTAACTTCAATTAAAAACGAGATTAAAGAGACCGAAAATTTGCTTGAAAAGTTCAAGAATGATAAAGATTACTTGGAAAGCTTGGTTTTGGAAATTGAATCTCTTGAAATTGAAGAAAATGAGGAGCAAAAATTGGCAGACAAAAAGCTTGAGGTTTCTCGCATTTTGAAGGATGTGCAGAGCATAAATGAGTGCCTTCAAAAGCTTTTTTACGAAAAAAATGTCCGCTCTAGCTTTGTTTTTGCTCTTAAAACGCTAAGTGGGAAGAATGCGATTGAAGATAATCAATTTGAAATTATCATAAACCGCATTTTAAATGAGATTGACTTACTTGAAGAGGTACTTAATACCTACTCTAAAGACAAAAACTACACAGAATACGACTTAGACAAAATCAACGAACGCCTTTTTCTAATTCGTGATGTAGCAAGGAAATACAAGGTTAAACCTGATGAATTATCCTCCTTTCTGTCCTCTCAAAAAGAGATTTTAAACCAAATCAACTTCAGTGACGAAAAACTTAATATCTTACGCAAAAAAGAGGCTGAAGCAATGCTTAAATACAGGGAATTTGCGGGGGTATTATCTTCTAAAAGAAAGCTTGCAAGTAAAAAATTGGAAGAGCAAATTAATAGCGAATTTACAGACTTAGAAATGAAAGGAGCGAACTTTGTCGTGCAATTTAAGGAAAATAATGAAACTCTATCTCAAAATGGAGTTGATATTGTTGAGTTTTTAGTCTCCACAAATATAGGAATGAAGCATTTAAGCCTTGCCAAAGTTGCAAGTGGGGGGGAGCTTTCCCGTCTTTTACTTGCAATTAAAATTGCACTTTTAAAGGTGAACATGATGGAGACCGTAATTTTTGACGAAATAGACGCAGGAATAGGCGGAAAAACAAGCGTTGCCGTCGGCTTAAAATTGCTTGAGCTAAGCAAAACAGTTCAAGTTATTTTAATCACTCATCAACCACAAATTGCATCTAAGGCGAAACTGCATCTCAAAATACAAAAGTCAGTGGTTGAAGACGCAGCGCAAACTTCAATTGCAACCCTCACAAAAGAAGAAAGAGAGGTGGAAATAGCAAGAATGCTCTCGGGGGAGCCTTCAAAAGAAGCTATAGAAACGGCAAAAACAATGCTTTATTGACCTTACTTTCATCTCTGCCTTCCACTAGGAGTTTCAACGTCATTTTGTTGATTTTGCAATTCCCCCTTCATGTTTTTCTCATCTATTTTGGGCTCGTCTATACTCATTTTCTGCCCTCCTTCCTCATTAGCAATGTCATTAATGTCTATATTACTGTCCTGCGTAACACTGTCAAGAAAATCTTCTCCAATTTGAGACTCCCCATCAACTATATTTCTGTCAACAATCTCCTCTTCAATTTCCTCCTCTTCAAATCCCTCATCTTTAAATCCCTCACTTTCCTCGGTCAATTTCCCCTCTTCATTGTTATTTTCAAGTGCTTCAACCTCCTCTTCAACCTCCTCTTCAACCTCCTCTTCAACCTCCTCTTCAACCTCCTCTTCAACCTCCTCTTCAACCTCCTCTTTAGGTTCTTCCTCAGTTTCTTCACCTTCCTCAAAGCCCTCATCTTCCTCAAAGTCGTCCTCTTCCTCTATCTCGGTTTTGGCATCTCTATTTTGAGTATCCTCCACATAGCATTCAACAATTAAATTTGCTATGTAACTTGAAATAACTTTATTATTAATTTCCTCAGATTTGTAATGCTTTAACGCCTCAACTTCCTCATCAGAAAATTCGGTTAAAGATTGTAAATAGCTAATTTCTTCATCACTTAAAATGCCATACTGATTTTGAAAAACATCACCTCCTTCGCAACTTTTAAACCAAAAGATTTTATCCTTCTCAATTTCAGCACTTGCAAATAAATAAATCTCTGAGAGATTAGATGTTGGAAGAATTATCTTGTCATTTGCGTTGTGAGTTAAATGGCTTAAGATTTCTGGGATTTTATTGTTTTTGATGTAATCTTGATAGATAAATTTTATCTTTATATCTTTGATATTCAATTTTGCCTCAATCAGCCTTCTAAGCTCTAGTTCTACATCAAAGTCTAAATCATTTGAGAGATTAGAAATGATAGCAATTTTATGATTTTTCTCATATGCTTGCACTATTGAATTTACAAAATTTTCAAGATATATGGAAGAATTATGACTTTTTTTAAAGTTCTTAATTTCTTGCTTTTTTTGATTTGTAAGAAAAGGTAAAACGGCAAATATATAGTCTTTTTCTGCTTTTTTGTCAATTTCGCAAATTAAATCATTGTCAAAAAAAATTGCATTTTCACTTACAGCAACAATGTTGTCATCGTCCATTTCTTCTTTAGTAATAGAGTTATATTCAAGAGTTAAAAGGTCAAAACTTGCCATCTCTTTTTTAAAATTCTCCAATTTTTTTGTTGCCCCAAAATAAAAAAAAGCCTCATCATTTTGAGTGGCAAGCTCAACAAATCCAGTAAAAATCTTCTCCCCTCCCGTTGCCAAAACTATATCACCTGTTCCAATTTTTTCCACAAAATCAAGCCTCACAACATCTTTCCCTTGAAGCAACTTTAACTGCTCTTTGTTGCACTTTGCATACTCTGGAATAAAAACATCTTCCTTGGAATACATCTTTAATTGAAAGTTAAAACTTGCAAGCCTTACATCTCTAGAGATTTTATGCAAAATAGACATTGCATGATAATAACTTTGAGAGTCCGTTTTATCAATAATAACGTGTATAAAGTTTGTGTCAACTTCCTGAAATTTTCTTGATTGATTTTTTAATTCTTGCTTTTCTTTGTTTTTTTCTTCTTTTTGTACCTCCAAAACTTCGGTTCCCATAGTTAAAAAAAGATAATGAATTAGTTATTTAATATAGAAAAAAAATTTTTCAAGTTTTTTGTAAAAAATTTTTAGAGTTTATTTTAACTTATGGGCTTGCAACATAAATATAACCACATAAATTTTTTACAAAAGAATAAGTTCTTCTTATGTAAAAAGATAACCTACTCCACCTTTGATGAAAGCTTTATAAATATACACACTTCCACAACTTCCTTTTCCCCTTTAGTATACATACTTCAAACAACCGCCCAAAACAAGATCTTTAAAATATTTCTTTCAAAATTCTTCACTTTTTGCTTCCATAAATCAAATTCATATAATACTCTCTAAAAATTTTCCTTAAAAAATTAAGGAGACCCAAAAAAATGATGACACATATTATGAAGACTTTATACAAATTTTTTAAAACCGCAGAAGTAAGCCAAGAAATCATCATACACCAAAAAGTTAAGGTTGAAAAATACAACCTAGTAAAATATTTAATGCAAGGTGTATATTGGTCAAAAATAACTTGACTTTTAAGATAAATTGTATTCAAAATTCACTATTATCAATATCATTGCACTATGGGGAAAGACTACATTAAAGTTGCTAATGAGCTTTATGGTCAAATTTTAGAAACCAAAGCATTGCCAATTGGTATATTTTCTAACATAGAATACTATCAAAATTTACAAAAAAAAGCACAGGAAATAAAGGAAAAATACAAAAAAGTTTATATAGTTGGCATGGGGGGGAGCTTTTTAGGTGCAAAAACCATCATTGAAGGCTTAAATTTAAGCAAAATTGTAGACTTCATATTCTACATTGAAGACGATATTTTAGAAACCAAATTAAACGAGATAACAAATGATAGCCTAGTAATTTGCATTAGTAAGTCAGGTCAAACAGTAGAAGTTTTATATATTTTGGAAAAGCTTTTACAAAGAAAGTTTAAAAATGTTATAGGTTTAACAGAAAACCTAAACGGAAGACTTGCCTCAATTTGCAATCAAAATGGATTTGAAATTTTAAAACATGAGGCAGCATCAGGGAGATTTTCTTTTTTAACAAATGTAGGAATTTTACCAAGCTTAATTGCAGACCTCGATTTAAGCAAATTTTTAGAAGGTGTAAAAAGTGCTATAAACTTAATTTTAGTTGAAAATGAGCCAAATTTCTACAAACACTTACATTCTCAACTTTTAAATAAAAACTTAAACCTTAACATTTTAATGCCCTACTCCCTTCGTTTGGAGAGTTTTACAAAATGGTTTTGTCAACTTTATGCAGAAAGCCTAAATAGAGAGGAATTTAACGTTATGCCCTTTCCTTCAATTGGCACGTTAGACCAGCACTCCGTTTTAGAAGGATATCTTCAAAATCCGCAAGATAAAATGATAACCTTCATAATTAAAAAAGAAAGGAATCTTCTTTATAGGGAGTATCTTCTCACAAAGCAAATCTGCCTTGAGAGAGGTCTTGAAGTTAGAGTTTTTGAGTTTGATAAAATAGGGGCAAAAGAAATCGGTTTTTTAATGACATACTTTGCAATTGAAGTAATTTTTATCGCAAGAGTGCTAGGGATTGACCCATTTAATCAAGAAATGGTAGAAAAAAGAAAAAAATTAAATATTTTATGAGTTTTTTTAAAGATAAAAAAGTTTTTTTAACAGGACATACAGGTTTTAAAGGAGCATGGACGGCCTTTATTTTAAAGCAATTAGGGGCAGATGTGACAGGCTTTGCACTTGCACAACACGAAGTTTCACTTTACAATATTTTAGGGCTTGAGAAAGAGGTGAAGTCTATAATAGGGGACATCAACAACCCGCAAGAGATTGAAAAGGCGATGATGAAAGCGAAGCCAGAAATGGTCTTTCATATGGCAGCACAGGCTTTTGTTATCCCTTCTTATAAAGACCCTAGAACAACATGGCAAACAAACGTGATGGGAACTCTCAACGTTTTTGAAGCAGTTAGAAAGACTGGCACAGTAAAAGCAATGATTAACATCACAACTGATAAATGCTATGAAAACCTAGAATGGTTCTATCCATACAGAGAAACCGACACTCTAGGTGGGCACGACCCTTACTCTTCAAGCAAAGCAGGGGCGGAAATTCTATCCTCAAGCTATAGAAAAAGTTTTTTCAAAAAAGAAGGTATTAAAATGGCAACAGTAAGAGCAGGAAATGTTATAGGAGGGGGGGACTTCAGCGAAATTCGTCTTTTATCTGTGGCGATTAGAAGCATAAAGGAAGGTAAACCTTTTTACATCACGGCTCCAAACTCAACAAGACCTTGGCAACATGTAATGGAGGCAATTAGCGGATACTTCATGCTAGCAAAAAAACTATACACGCAGGAAGGTTATGATAAAGCCTATAACTTTGGTCCTGATTTAAGCGGAAATTTAACCGTTCTTGAGGTTATAAATGAAATGCAAAATCACATTCCTTCCTTAAAATACGAAATCAAGATAGACGAAGACGCTCCACACGAAGCTAAATTTTTAATGCTAGATACCAGCCTTGCAAAGCACGAACTTGGTTGGGGACCAAAAGTCACAACTCTAGAAGGCATAAAGTTGACAGCAGAGTGGTATAACTCTTACCTAAATGGTGGCAAAAACTTAAAGGAGTTGACGCAAAAGCAAATAGAAATATTCACCGATTTGTCTGCATTTTGATTGCACTTTTTTTAAAAAAGACTATAAATTATTAAGACACCTCGAAAGGGAAGTTTCAAATGGAATTATAATGCTCTCAAGCTTTTTTTTGCTAAGCCTTGAGTTAAGAGGTCTCCTCGCTTTTGTTTTGTAGGCACTGCTAGGGATAGGATTTACCTTTGCAAGTTTTTGGGAGGGGTTTTTTTCCATCAAAAACTCTCGTATTTTGCAGGTAAAATCAAACCACGAAATAAAGCCCCCGTTCGTAAAGTGATAAGTGCCAAATTCTAGCTTGTTTTCCAAAATATATTTTACGGCATTTGCGATATCTGGTGCGTAGGTTGGGCTTCCCACTTGGTCGTTTATTACATTTAGCTCGTCTCTTTCTGTCAAAAGTTTTAGCATCGTTTTCACAAAATTTACGCCCGTTTCGTTATAAACCCAAGAGGTTCTCACTATATAAGCCTTACATTTTGAGGCTAAAATCGCTTTTTCTCCCTCAAGTTTGGAAAGCCCATAAAAGTTAAGAGGCTTGAAAACAGGGCTTACTTCTGCAGGAATTTCCTCATACTCCCCCTCGCCTTCTCCATTAAAGACATAATCAGTTGAGATATGAACTAGAGGGATATTTTTTTGAAAGCAATAATCCGCCAAAACCTTAACAGAATGGCAGTTGATATTCATTGCACTCTCCATTTCATCTTCTGCTAAATCCACTTTTGTGTAGGCGGTTGCGTTGACAATAACCTGTGCATTTTGCAGGGTTTCTAAAAATTCTTTTACTTTAGAGGGAAAGTTAAAATCGCATTCAGAGGAGGAAACAAACTTAGCATCAGGATAAAGCTCTTTTAAACTACTTGCAACTTGCCCATTTTTACCAAAACAAATCATAAAAGACCTTTGTTCATTAATTTTATTGTTTTTCTATCCAAGAAAGAATCTTGATGAAGTTGACGTAATAATGCAACTTTATCTATATCTGTAGCAAATTCAGTCTCTTTAAGTTTGTTGATTAAAAAACTAGAAATAATACACTTTTTAACCCAATCTCTTTTTACAAAAAAACCACCTAAGTTTAAAACAGTAAAAGGAAAGTGGTTTGCTGCTAAAGTATTTAAATTTAATGTATCAAATTCTTTACTAAAATCTCTATGCATTTTTGACGAATGACGCATCATACGTTTATCATCTTCGTTCATATTATTAAATTCAAAATAAACATCTGAAGGATTTATAATAGCTATAGACTTAAAGCCTTTCAACGCATATGAGGAAAATCTGGTTTCGCCCCCATTTATCACATAATGCCTTCTTGATTTGTATTTATATTTTTTCTTCCAAAATTTCCAAAATTTATTACTATTTACAACCTTGTTTGTCATTAATATAAAATATGAAGTAAAGTGAGCGGGCCAAATTATTTCATCAACTAGTTGGTCTGCAACTATATCATAACCTTCTTCTATTTTTTTAAGAAACGGCTTTAAATCTTGAATAGGGCCATAGACGCTATCGTTTGCAAGCAAAAGTAAACTAGCGTTTTTTATTTCTTTTTCAAATCTTAAAATACTATATTTATAAGAACCAAAATCCCTCCCCACATTTGCCCTTTCCACAATTTTGTATGTATAAGGTTTGAGTTTTTCTTTATCAGGTTCACTCAATTTACAGTTTGAAGTAAAAATAATTGCAAACCCCATAACTTCCTTTAAATACTTTATATAATAAAGCAGTAGAGGGTTAATTCCGCTTGGTTGATAAGAAGCAAAAACGCAAATTTTACCCTCATTTTTTACATTACCATCAGTTATTTTGACACCTCTTAAAATTCCAAGATGAAAAAGTAAATCTCTCCCATCTTCTTTTAATTTAAAGAAGGCGATATTTGGTTTGTATGCAAAACACTCAAGTAAGTTTTTTATGGTTTGAATTAATAATGACAATATAATCATAAATTTAATTTAATATTATATATAATTTTTTACTTTAAACAAATTAATAATGCAAGCTTTTTTTAAAATTTATCTCCCTCTTTATTTGAAATAGCAAGTAAATTATGGTCATCCCTTGTGCCGCTTTTACATTTAAACATATTAATTTTTATATTTGTATGCAAAATAACCTTGTATCCTTTACCATCTGACCTATAAATATATAGTCCTTTTGGTAATTTTTTATATACTTTGGAGCAAGATTTGGTATCCAGTCTTCCCTTGATTGCCCGTGAATATAACTCAATCCCGCCCAAAGTTCGCAAACAGGAAAGCTCCCGTTTTCTTTATAATATTTATTTAAAGCTCTTTGAAGGCGGATGAAGTTTGTTATGATTTTAAGTTTAGGGAATTGCGGAAATCTAACATCTAAAATCATTTTTATAATTCTGGGATAGTGCCTAATATTTGAAAGGTCGAAGAAGATATACCGCCACATTCCTTTAAAATAGTTGTTATGAATTAAATAATGTTTTAAAGTTGCAAAAGGAAAATGTTTTTTGTTATACTTCTTAACAGAATAGTGAATCATCTTAAAATGCCTACCGTAGTTTTTGGAGATATTTGAAGCATGTTGCCTATAATAAAAAACTGGCACTTCGTCAAAGCAAGAAAATGATTTATTATGTTTAATTAAATAATCTAAGTAGCAAATTCTAAAATCCATATCATCTCCAAGCTCACTCTCATCCCATCCTCCTATTTCATCAACGATAGATTTTTTAAATAAAGCAACTTGAGAAAAAAATGTCCCTTGACCATCAAGTTCACTATCCAATAATTGCTTTAAAGATTTATTTTTTGGTAAGCCATGCTCCACTTCTTTAGTTGGCACACCTCCAAATATATAATATTTTGTTGAAATTAATAAATCTGCATTTTCCTTATTGATTTTATCTACAAGTTTAGAAAGAATGTTAGGGACAAATTTATCGTCGCCATCAAAAAATACAACAAATTCCCCTCTTGCTCTTTTAAAAACCCTATTTCTATTTAAACCTAAGTTTCCTGTATTTTCCTGCAAAATAACCTCCATCGGAAAGGGGCTTTGCTTTGCAAGTTCTGTTAATATTTGTGGAGAGCTATCTTTAGAGCCATCATCAACTACTATTATTTCAATGTTTTTATAGTCTTGGTTCCAGATGCTTTCAATTGTTTCTTTTGTAAACTCTGCGTGATTGTAGCAGGTGCAAACGATGGAGATGAGGTCTTTCATAGTTTTTCAATAATTTCAATTACTTCTTCTATAGTTTGATTTTCCCTCCCATAAAATTCAAAATCAAGAACATTTATACCTTTGGCAATTTTTTCATTTTCGTGATCTATAAAGTCGTAGAATTTTTGAAAGTCCTTATCCGCACCAAACAAATATTTATGAAGAATTCTCGTGAACATAAAGTGGAAGATTTTATTGTAAAGTTCTGTAGGCGTTTGTTTTGCAAAATCGTAAGTTGCAACATCTTTTGCTTCAAGCCCTAGCAATTTAAAGCAAAAGTCCTCCTCATTTTTAAAGTAGGCAAAAACGGGCTTATCGCTTTCCATCGCATTAAAAGAAACCTTGCTATCAGGGGAGCAAATCACACCATCGCAGTATTGAATAATAAAGTTAGTTAGCGAAGGCAATTCTGGAGTTTTGTGTATTTTTTTAATTTCTAGGTCAAACTCTGTAATGAAGTTAGGGAATTCACTTTTTAAAATTTCCATTGGTTTATAATCCCCTTTTTCACCTTTAATTTCGTAGTGGAGGTTGATATCAAAATCAGTGTTATGACAAGCAAAATCTAAAAATTCCCTGTTTATAAAATACTGCGGATGACATGTAATAATTACAAGGTAATTTTTTGGCAATTTAGATAAAAAGTCTCTAAAAAATGCCATCCCATCCTTAATACAATTATTGAAATTTAAAAAACTAAAGATAATAATTCTCTCGTATTTTTTTCTAAATTCTGCAAATTGTGCAATGTGTTTATCGTGCACTTTTTTATGCTTTGTTGGTATTGCTTCATATTGTTTTTGCACTAATAGGGGTTTAAGCTTTGTTTGAATTAAGTGTAATTTATTAGCTTCAACTTCTAAATTAGATATTATTTCAATACTCCTAGAAAGTGCTTTCACATAATAATTATGATTTTTATCTAGCATTAAATATTTTTGATATGGATTGCTCGTAACTTCAATAGAAGGGCAAAATTGTTTTGGAAGTATAATCTTGCTTGAGGCTTCTCCGTGAGCAAATATAAGGTAAGGATTAAAGCTTTGTAAAAACGATTTTTCATTGTTTATGTCCGTTTTTTGATTGTTTGAAAAAATAACAAAACTAGAATTAAATACCTCTTTAAACATTGATTGAAAAGTGGAATGCATCTTTTGGTTTATATAAAATACAATATTGCATTTTTCAATATTTTTTTTAATTGTTTTTATAATTTCAAAATGTATGTTCCAGTCTCCCCAAAGTCTATCACTTGTTTCAGTTAAAATTATTGTTTTATAGCCGTTTTTTTGGTCTTCCAAAGTTTTATTTCTTATACTTTGAACATAAACTTCATTTTGCAAATTTGTAATATGTTGCAACACCTGTGGCTCATTTTTGAAGAATTTCAATGTTTTTTTATTCTTCTTCTTTATATTAAATAAATGAAGAGTTAAGCCTAAATTTATAAGGCAAAAAAGTAGTAAAAAATAAGTCATATTATATTTTTAAAAAAGTTTTTAACTTTACAGGTAAGCAAAATAAATAAAATCCTAGCTCGATGCTTCGTGTTTGAAGGGTCGGAGAAGATAAATTTTAGCATCTCCTCATATTGAGTATTTTTTTTAAAATAATACCTTAAAGTTGCAAAAGGAAAGTGTTTTTTGTTATACTTCTTAACAGAATAGTAAATCATCTTAAAATGCCTATCGTAATTTTTACTAATATTTAAAGAATGTTGCCTGTAATAAAAAACTGGCACTTCGTCAAAACAATCAAACGATTTATTGTGTTTAATTAAATAATCCAAGTAGCGAATTCTAAAATCCATATCATCTCCAAACTCACCTTCGTCAAAACCTCCTATTTCATCAATATCAGATTTTTTGATTAACGCACCTTGTGTAAAAAATGTCCCTTTACCATTCAGTTCGCTATCCAATAATTGCTTTAAAGATTTATTTTTTGGTAAGCCATGCTCCACTTCTTTAGTTGGCACACCTCCAAATATGTAATATTTTGTTGAAATTAATAAATCTGCATTTTTCTTATTGATTTTATCTACAAGTTTAGAAAGAATGTTAGGGGCAAATTTATCATCACAAGATGTTAACATTACAAACTCTCCTTTTGCTTTTGCAATTCCTCTGTTAAAATTTAAACCTATTTTTCCTGTATTTTCCTGCAAAATAACCTCCATCGGGAAGGGGCTTTGCTTTGCAAGTTCTGTTAATACTTGTGGAGAATTATCCTTAGAGCCATCATCAACTACTATTATTTCAATATTTTTATAGTCCTGTTCCCAAATGCTTTCAATTGTTTCTCTTGCAAACTCTGCGTGATTATAGGAGAGGCAAACGATGGAGATGAGGTTGTTCATAAAATTAAATCGTTATTAATGTAGGCTTGTAATTCTGTTGAATAAATTTTTAAAAAGATATTTTCATAATTATGCTTTGTAATTTGAAGATAACAGTCTATTTCATCTTCCTTCAAAACTTCTCCTCCAAATTTAATGTAAAAATTTTTTATATTTTTGTTATCCTTTCTAACATCAAAATCTATTTTTGGAAAGCCTAATTTATTAAAAATAAAATCAAAAATCGCATACAGCGAAATAACGGATATTTTAGGCGGTTTTTCATCTTTAATAGTTGTTTTATCAATAATAAAACTCCCCCAAGTGCAAGTTTTTAATTCGTGATTAATGTTGTAAATCCTTATTGTCCCAACTGGCTCATTTTTATACTCTATTATAAAATAATACTCCAAGCCCTTGCCACAAAGCTCCCTTGATTTTTTAATAAAAGAGGTTTGGTCTTCTATCTTTGAAGAAACTTTATTTAAATATTTATTTAACTCTTCATTCTGCCTTAAATTGAAGATAAATTCAGCATCGCTTTCCTCCACAAGCCTCAATGTTACATCTTTTTCCACAAGCCTCATACCAACCTCAAAAATTCATCGTAATTTCTAATATAATCGCTTTCATCGTAATGCTCGGAGGCTAGAACCAAAAGCACGGCATCAGAGGAAAAATCCTTCATCTCCCTCCATATCATCTTGTCAATAAATAAGCCTTCGTTTGGTTTTGTAAGCCTAACTTCCTGCCTTTCTCTTCCGTCATCCAAAACAAAAGTGCAAGACCCACTAACGCAAATTGCAACTTGATTAAGCTTTTTATGAGCGTGAAAGCCCCTGTGTGCCTGATTTAAATGATAAAGATAGTAAATTCTCTTAATTTCAAAGGGAATATCCTTACCTCCTTCCAAAAAACTTAAGCTCCCTCTGTCATCAAAGCGTTTTTGAAGTTCTATTAATTTAATCATATTTTTTTAAATATTGGTCTTATAAATCTTTTTTCAAATTTTTTCAGAATTTTTTTTGCATTTATAATAACTGAAGAATGCTTATTTGAATGAAAAATCTCTAGTCTAGAAGTGCAAGGCTTTAAAGAAAATAACTCTTCAACTTCTTTCAATCTATCATAAAAAGAAAAGTTGCCTTCTTTTATTGCAAGCTGACTTCCTAGAACTATATCCTTCCTGAGATTCTCTTCTTCTAATAATTTTTTGCATAAATTATATGCTTCATTCCTGCTTTCAAACATTGGAATTTTTACCCACTTTTCAAAATCTTCTTTTATAGCGGGGCAGTAAGTTGAAACAAGGCAGGCGTTTGTTGCCATAACGTCACATACTCTCCAAGAGTAAGCAGATGCACTTTCGTCTAATGTATTGTGCCCAAAATGGATATTTAATGAAATTTTAGAGCGATTGTAAATTAAAGAGTTTTCCTCCTTCGTTATAATTTTATCTTTTTGTAAGGTGGTTATAAACAATGGTAAGCCAGAAATTATTTTATCGATACCGATAAATTGACCAAAAGTTTTTAAGCCTAAATCAGAAACTGCATCAAGGGTTTTAACTCTATTTAAGTAGCTTAAAAAATAAAAAAAATCTATATGATTTGATTTGAGAAGGTCGTAATCTTCTTGTGTTAAATTATGGATATTGAATCTAGCTTTGTTGATAATCTCGTTTAACTTTGCAAACGCTTCGTTATTTCCTATATTTTCCTGAATAAACCTAACAACCGCATTTTTAGGAGAAAGCCCCATTATAGTGCCAATAATTGAAATGTTTATGTCTTGATTAATTTGCTTTAGCTTTAAAATAGTGGAGTTTTTAAAGTGTATAAATCTATTTTGTTTTGCAAAATCAGGGAAGATGTTAGAAAACAACTTAAAACGATTTTTTCTTGCAATTCCAATATAATTCCTCTCTATATATTTTGTTATTAATGTTTTATTTGCAAAAACGTCATATGTGTCAGCTTCAATTATCAAAACAGGACAATTAGTATTTTTGTAAATTCTCTCCGAAATCACATTGTTAAAGCTAATAATTAAGTTTGGTTTAAAGTTGATAATTTTATCTTCCGCAATTTGTGAAATAAAGCTATTTTTGCAACCTTCAACCCAAGTATTAACTGCCAAAACATTGTGCCTTGAATGAAAAGCCTCCGCAATTTGCCCATAATAGTATGTTAAATCTAAATCTACACCACGGGAGTAAAAAATAAATGCTATATTTGACATACCTAAAACTTATTAACAACATCAGTTATATACCTAACCTCATCATCTAAAAGCAAGTTATGAATTGGAAGAGAGAGGCAAGTGTTTGCAATTTCTTCTGCAACTGGAAAGCTTAAATTATTCCACTCACGAAAGCACTCCTGTTTGTGAGGAGGAACGGGGTAGTGAATTAAAGTTTGAATACCATTTTCTGCTAAATATTGTTGCAAATCATCTCGTTTTTGACATCTTATAACAAACTGATGCCACACGCTCATTTTGTCTCTAAATTTGAATGGTAAGATTATTTTAGGGTTTGAAATAAGTTTGAAGTACATTTCTGCAATTTCCTGACGTTTTTCATTCCAAGCATCAAGATACTTAAGCTTTACTCTCAAAAAAGAGGCTTGAATTTCATCTAATCTTAAATTTTCTCCTTTATATATATTGTAATACTTAACTTTACTTCCATAATTTCTAAAATCCTTAACAACCTCCGCCAGCTTCTCATCGTTTGTAGTCACAACGCCTGCGTCCCCCAATGCACCTAAATTTTTGCCAGGAAAAAGGCTAATTCCTCCTGCATCTCCGAGGTTTCCCGCACGCTTTTCTTTGTAAAAAGCTCCCTGCGATTGTGCTCCGTCTTCAATTACCTTCAGTTTATGTTTTTTTGCAATTTCATTGATTTCAGACATATCACTCACAGCTCCATAAAGATGCACGGGCATAATAGCTTTTGTTTTTTGAGTGATTTTCTCTTCTATTTTTTTGTAATCAAGGTTGCATGTTTCTAGATTTGGCTCCACTAAAATTGGCTTTAAACCAGCCTTTTCAATTGCTAAAATAGAGGCTATATAAGTGTTTGAAGGCACGATTACTTCGTCTTGCTCTTTCATTATTCCAAGAATTTTGTAGGCTTGAAGAATAATATATAAAGCATCTAAACCGTTAGAAACGCCAATTGCAAACTTCACACCGCAAAATTGTGCAAATTCTCTCTCAAACTCTTCAACTTCCTTTCCAAGTATATAAAAGCCTAAATCTATAACTTTTTTTGAAGCCTCATAAAGCTCTTCTTTTATTAAAGCATTTATTTTTCCTAGTGGGTAAAAATCTATTCTCATTTTTAAAACAACGGATTATTTTTATATTCTTTAAACGTTTGAAGTGTTAAATCTTTGCTTGAAACTATTGGGTTTTTTACCTCCCAATTTATTTTAAAATCTCCATCATTATACAAAATTCCACCATCTCCTGCTTTATTAAAAATTCCCTCAACAACATAAAGCAAATTTGCCCCCTCCTTTGAAAGAACAGAAAAGCCATGTGCAAAACCTTCGGGAATGTAAAGAAGAGTGTCTGGGCTTTCTATTTTTAACTTAAAATGTTCACCAAAAGTGCGAGAGTTATGCCTTAAATCAACCGCTACATCAAGTATAACTCCACTTACAACTCCCACAAGCTTTTTTTGAGCGGGGTTAGTTTGAAAGTGAAGCCCTCTCACAACATTTTGCATGCTGTAAGAATGATTGACTTGAACGCATTTAAAATCAAGGCCATTCTCTCTTAAGGTGTTTTCGTTAAATCTTTCCACAAAAAAGCCCCTGTCATCTTTGTAAAGATTAAGTTTTATAACTTTTAAGCCTTCAATTTCAGTGTCTATTATCTTCATATTTTTAATTTATTAATTTATTCATAATACAATTGCATTTGCATATAATCTTTGTAAGTTTCAAATGATTTTTTAAAGTCTTCAGGGGTATTCTTCCCATGACAATAAACATTGTTTTCAAATATAAAATGACTTCCATCTCTATACGCAACTGCAAAATTAAATTGCCTTTCTTCAAATAAAGATTTACCTAAAAACGCATTAGGGATATTCTTATTCAATAAATGCAAAATAGTGGGTGCTAAATCAAGGGAAGTGCTACTTTCTGCATTCATTTCCTTTTTCAAGTTGATATTTGGGATGTAAATAAAAAGAGGTATCTGGTTAACAAAACAATTATTGTAATCAGGGATTATCTGCTTCGTTGAAGGCTCGTGATATGTTGTGTAGTCTGATGCAATAATCAATAAAGTATTTTCTTTTAATTTAGAATTAAAGAAGTATTCTATGAAGTTTTTAAACTCGTCGTCAAAATTATGCATTCTATTTAAAATCGTATTTTTACCATCTTTGTAAGATTTATCATCTTGATTTGCGTCAATAAAAGTATGAGTTCCGAGATTATAAAAACCAAGAAAGAAATTCTGATTTGAATTTTCAAGAGATTTAAGAGTGGAAATCAAGTTTTTTGTACCATCTGTATCTTTCTTAGTTTTTGAAGTGATGACATTATCCAAACCTATTTTTTCTAGAAAAAAACTAAAAATTTCACTATTATCGCCTGATGCGAAGCATGTTTCATAATTTATCTTTTTTAAAAGATTTGTTAATACTGGAAAGTTTTTTGCTAAATCTTTTTTTTCTTTAGCAAACCAACCTCCAACTCCATCATCAATTGGAAAAAACGAACCAAAAGTGTCAGATACGCCTGCAAAAGTAGCATTTGTATGATTAAAATAGTTGTCAACCTTCATAACATTATCTTGCACTGTTAGAGAGTCTAAACTTGGGGTTAAATTTTCAAATTTGCCACCATATGTGCCAAGAAGTCTTGCATATATTCCTTCTATAAAAATAACTACAACATTTAGATTTATTTGCATAAATTTTTTAAATACTCATAGTAATCGCCTTTTTTTTCTTTAATATGAGAGTGTAAATTCTCCTTCGTGATCAAATTTAAAAAAAGAGCAACCTCCTCGGGGCTTCCAATCATCTGTCCTTTTTTTAACTCCATAATTCTTACAAACTCAGAAGCTTCATACAAGCTCTCCACAGTGCCTGTATCAAGCCAGACAGAACCACGAGAAAGACTAACCGCACTTAAAATTCCCCTTTTTAAATATTCATTGTTAATATCAGTTATTTCAAGCTCACCACGGGCAGAGCGTTGAATATTTTTTGCAAAATCAATCGCCATTCTGTCATAAAAATAAATTCCTGTAATCGCAAGGTTAGATTTAGGTTTTTTTGGCTTTTCTTCAACCGAAATTACATTGCTTCCTTCAACTTCGGCAACTCCAAAACGTTCTGGGTCATTAACCTTGCAAAGCACAACTCCTGCCCCCTTTTTTAGGTCAAGCAAAGGTTTTAAAGTTTCCCTAATATGAGAAATATGAAATATGTTATCCCCTAAGTGAGCCACAAATCTCTCATTTTTGTTAATAAAATCATCAGCAAGCAGTAAAACTTCCGCAATTCCTCCTGCTTCTTCTTGAATTTTGTATATAATTTTAATGCCAAAACAAGAGCCGTCCCCTAGTAAATCTTGAAATAGCGGCATCTCTTTTGTATGAGTTGTAATTAAAATCTCTCTAACTCCAAGTGAAATGAGGTTTGTAATGGGGT
>JBILVD010000036.1:0-12641 GCA_044370655.1 Candidatus Deianiraeaceae bacterium
CAAGAAAAGGCTGACCTTACAGAATATCATTTAAAAAATCCTCAAACTATAAAGGAAGTTAATATTGAAAAAAATTATATAATATTTAAAGATTTATGAGTAAAAAATTAAAAATTATTTTAGTGGCAATTGCAATGGCGATTGTTTTAGCTTTATCTATTTGTATATACTTTTACAGTGTATCTCAAATGAATAAAAAGAAAGATTTAAGAGTTAAAATTAAAGACCCAATTCCATTTGAAAAAAAGGAAATTGATTTATTAAAAAATGAGATGATAATTTTAAAAGAATTTATAGATGAAAAATTGCAAAATCAAATTGTTGATACTTCAAAAAATCAAGCCTCTCAAGTTGTTATAAAAGATGAGTTTTCAGGTATTTTGATTTCTCTTTTAAGCCTTGAAAGGAAGCTTTATCTTGGAGGGGAGATAAAAAATGAAATTACAAAACTTAGAGCGTTTTCTGCTAAAGTTCCAGAAATTTACTCAATTGCGAAAGATGTTGAAGAAATTCAAAGATTAATTTCAAAAGAAGAGTTATTGATTGAGTTTGCGGATTATATTAAAATGGTTAAACAGATAGAAATTCAAAATCAAAAAGGCAATTTTAACAAAATTTTAGGAATGCTTGCAAGATACATAACCATTCTTAATGTAAATAGAAAGCAAGATGAAATTTTACTAGAGGCAGAAAAAGCTTTAGAAATGGGAGAATTTTACCGTGCCTTTAGGTTAATTAGCTCATCTAAGCCAAAAGAACTTGAACAGTCTACCTTTCTTATAAATCTTGAATTGTCAGCTAAAACACAAGATGCAATTGACAAAATTCATTTTATTGTAAGTCAAAAATTATAATTTTATGGATTTTATCTCAAAAATCTTATCTTCTTATTTTACAGCAGAAAATTGGTTTTTTGCAACACTTGAAGGTATTTTGTTTATTGTTGGAGTTTATGGAATTTGTAAGATATTATTATTTATATTAAGATACTATATAATTTATAATATAGTAAAAAAAATATCTAGTTTAATTAAGTCTAAAAATTACTACACAAACCCAACCGAAAAGGAAGATGAGCTTTTAAGAGATGAAGAGAAGGAAGTTAAAAAGCAGGCAGAAGTTGAGAATGTTACGGTTGAAAAATTAAGAAAAGATAGGCAAGAAGGTAAAAATTTCTCTAACAAAAAACGGGCAAATCAAGGGCAGGAAATCAACGAGGAAGATTTTAAGATATATATACCAAAAGCCGTTGGTAAGTGGCAAAAATTTGTTATTGGTAATAGGCAAAATATGATTTTAGCCGTTGCAAAAAAAATGCAGCAGACGGGCAGTCCAAACTTTTGGCAAACTCTTGTTGCGGTTCAAAAAGAGCAGTCTGCTTACTATAATAGAGGCAATAAATATTAATTATGAAAATTCAAGAATTAGCAATGAAGCTTATTTCAATTAAAACCGTAAGTCCAGAAGACAATGGAATAATGTTTTTTATAGAGCAAATTTTAAGAGAAATTGGCTTTGAAAACATTATGATAAAAAAATTTAGCGATATAGACAATTCAGCACAGGATACTCTAAACTTATATGCTTCTTTAAAAAAAGATAACACTATTAAAAACTTATGCTTTGCGGGGCATGTTGATGTTGTGCCAGCGGGCAAGGAGTATTTATGGAAGTTTCCCCCTTTTGAACCCACGATTGAAGATGGTGTTTTGTATGGTAGAGGAGCTAGTGATATGAAGTGTGCTATAGCATCTTTTATTATTGCTGTTAAAGAATGTTTGGAGGAAGATTTGACAAAAACTAATATATCCCTTCTTTTAACAGGAGACGAAGAGGCAAATGCAATTAATGGCACAAAAAAGATGCTTTTAGAAATTGCAAAGCAGGGAGTAAAACTTGATGGAGTTATAGTTGGGGAACCAACAAGTGAAGAAAAGCTAGGAGATACAATAAAAATTGGAAGGAGAGGTAGTATCTCTTTTAATTTAGAAATAGAAGGTGTTGGAGGGCATATAGCTTATCCACACTTAGCTAAAAACCCAGTGCATGAAATTAGCAAAATAGTCAATCTTCTTTGCAACTTAAAACTTGACGAAGGCAACGAAAGTTTTAACCCATCTTCTATTCAAGTTGTAAAGCTTGAAGTTTTAAATAATGCTGAAAATGTTATCCCACAAACTGCATCATGCTTTTTTAACATAAGGTTTAACAACATTCACACTAGTGAAAAATTAAAAAATTATATTGAAGATTTTATTAAAAAAAATACAGATTTTAAATTTAGATTAAAAAGCCGTGTTAGTGGAGAGGCGTTTTTAACCTCTAAAGAAGAGCTTGCACATTTAACTTTTAACGCCGTAAAAGATGTTTGCGGATTTGAGCCAAAATTTAGCACAACAGGTGGCACAAGTGATGCTAGATTTATCAAGGAGTATGCTCCCGTTGTAGAGCTTGGAGTTTTGAACAAAACTGCTCATAAGGTAGATGAATGCGTTCCTCTTCAAGATATAATAAAATTAAAAGATATTTACAAAAAATTAATTGAAAACTGGAAATAAAGCCCTAAAATCAACCATTAAAAAAGAAATTTCAAAATTAATTATAATTTGCTTGACAAAAAACAAAAACTATACAATAAATTAGCTAATTTATTTAATAAATATAAGTAATAAAATTAAAAATGGCAGTTCACGAAAAAAAATACGATGCACCGGCAACAAAAAGATATTCTTGCGAAATTACATTAGATGAAGTTAATGTTAAAGCGGAAACAGAATTAATGAGCATTGCAAACACGGCCGAAATTAAAGGTTTTAGAAAAGGGCATGCCCCAATGAAGATGATTAAAGAGCTTTATTTTACAAAAGCTTATAATATGGCAATTGAAACTATAATTAAAGAGGAGATTGAAAAAATTGCTAAGTCAGAAAATTTCAAGCTTGCTTCTTCTCCTTCTGTTAAAATGAACGATGAAGAGAAAGAAAAAATTGCATTTGAAATAACTTTTGAATTACTACCAGAAATACCTTATGATTTTGACTTCTCTCAAATTAAAGCTACTTCATATGAAGTGAACCTTACAGAGGAAGAAATACAAAAAGAATTACAATCAATAGCGGAAAAAAACAGAATTTTTTCTATAAAAGAAGGTAGGGCGGAAAAGGGAGATATTGTTGTAATTGATTTTGTTGGAAGAGTTGATGGAGTTGAATTTGCAGGAGGAAAAATGGAAGGGCATGAACTTGAACTTGGAAGTGGAAGCTTTATCCCTGGGTTTGAAGACCAACTAATTGGCTCATCTGCTGATGAAAGTGTGATTGTAACAGTTACATTCCCAACTGACTATCATGCAAAAGATTTAGCTGGGAAGGAGGCTCAATTCTTTACAAAAGTTAAGGCGGTTAAAAGTGGAACAAAGGCCGAAGTAAATGATGATTTAGCACAAAGACTTTCTTTTACAACTATTGAAGACTTGTTAAAAGAGATGAAATTGCGAATTGCAGCTTTCTATGAAAATGCACACAAGGAAAACCTAAAAAGTGAAATATTTGAAAGCCTTTCTAAAGCACTTTCTTTTGAGGTTGGGGAAGAAATGGTTTCTAAGGTTGCAAAAAGTATAGTGGAAGAAAAAAAACTACCTGAGGAAGAAATTGCTAATTTAACAGATGAAGCAAAAAGAAGGTTAAGATTAAGCTTTTTCCTAAATCATATTGCAAGTGAACAAAAAATTACTATTACAGAACAAGACTTCACAAATTTCATAATCCAAAATTCTTCTTTATCTGAAATGAATCCTTTTCAAATGCTTGAATTTTACTCTAAAAACAAGGAGGCAAAAAGAAGGCTTGAACTTCTTCTAGAGGAAAATAAAATATATGATTTTATCTTTGAAAGAGTTTCTATCACAAAAGAGAAAATTTCTAAAGAGGAATTTGATAAAATCCTAAAAATTGAAAATTGATATGCTTTTTGAGGAGCCAATTTTAGAAACAAAACAAACTCCTAAAAAATCATCTCCATCTCAAGTTTTTTTGCTTGAAGGTGAATGTGAAATTTCTAAATTTCATAATACTTTGTTAGGTAAAAACTTGCATCATGCTTTTCTTTTACCACAAATATACGAGAATTTTGACAACCTAATGGAAAATTTTTTGCATTATTTCACTGGTGCAAGTTTTGAGCGTTTTAATTTAAAGCCAAATGAGAATGGAAATATATTAATTGAAAGTTTTGAAGAAGCTCTAAATTTTGCACAAAAAACATCTTTTGCAAATAAAAAAGCAATTGTAATTTATGGAGTATGTCAACTTTCTTTAAATGTTGCAAATGCATTATTAAAAATACTTGAAGAGCCTCCTAAAGAAACATATTTTTTGCTTATATATTACAAAAAAGAGCAAATTTTAAACACTATCAACTCTCGCTCTATTTTGGTAAATTTTAAAAATTCAAATGAAAATTTTTCTTTTTTATATAAAAATTTTATTAAAACATCGTTAAGTGAAAATGAGGTTTATTCCATAACGGGAGGAAGAATAAATATATTGCCAATATTTTTAAATGAAGATGCAAAAGAAATAATAGACGATTTTAAGCTTTTAATTCAAGATAAATTTTTATATATCAAGTTTAAAAAATTTTTTACAACTCATAATAAAAAACCAATTTTCTTAGATTTAATTTTTTTGTTAATTGAAAGCGAAGTGTCAAAATACGAAACCTCCAAAAATTTAACACAAAATCCGACACTTTATTTTTCCTTTATTTTACAAAAAAAATATGTTAATATTTATAATACAAATTTGGAAGCATTTTTGTATTATACAATATATCGTTTATGTTTAATTATATTATAAAATTGATATTGTTGGGTATTTTGGTTGTAAGTAATGCAAATGGATTTCTAGAAATAGGCATTAATCAAGTTGGAAGTAACAAATGCAACTTAAATGTTGAGGGGAAGTTTTTAGATGTGAAATCGGAATCGGAGGTTATATCCATTTTTTTTAACCCCAATGAACAACCAATTATATTCAACAATTGCACCTTTTTGTCGGTAGATAAAAAAAAGCGTAAGGTGGAGGTTTACGGCGGATTAATGGAAGCTAACAAATGTAGTAAGCAAAAATGTAATATTATTTTTACCAACTTTAAACAAAATTCTGAAGATAGCTTAGATGTAGCATTTAGCTTGATTTCAAATGAAAAAAGTGCAGTAGAAAAAGTGCAAATTGAACCTGCTAAAATCGTCCCCAAGGTAAATAACTCCAAGCTTTTGATAGCAATAGACGCAGGGCATGGAGGGCAGGACCCTGGCGCGATTGGAGGCGGAGGGACGCAAGAAAAAGATTTAACCTTAAAATATGCTAAACATATCAAAAAAGTGCTTGAAAATGCTGGTTATAAGGTCTTTTTAACAAGAAGTAGTGACGAATATCTTAAATTATATGAGAGAATAGATATATCAATGCTAAAAAATGCTGATATTTTTATTTCAATCCATGCCGATAGTGCAAAAAATAAAAAAGCAAGAGGAGCAACAATTTACACTCTCTCTCCAAGTGCTTTAAACGATGCAACAAAAAAAGCAGATGCAAGGCTTAATTTAACTGGAAACTTCGTTGAAGATGTCAAAGATGCAGACTTACTCTTTAATATCCTAAACATACAACATAGCTCAAACGTGAGGCAGTCTTTTGATTTTGCAAATTCATTAAAAGAAAAAATGTCAAATTTAAAAATTAATTTTACATCAGTCCCTATTCGTGCTGCCGATTTTGCTGTTTTAAAAGCTCCCACATTTCCTGCTATATTGCTTGAAATTGGATATATATCAAATGCGGAGGATGAAAGAATGCTAAACTCAAGGGAATATATGGATAAAATCGCAGTTTCTATAAAAAGAGCTATTGATGAGGTTAAATAGGTTAGTATATAGTTGAAATTTCTGCTATATCCGTAATTCCTTGCAAAACTTTTAGCCTAGCTTCCTCAAAAAGACTTGTAAATCCTTTTCTTTTTATCAAATCTTGCAAATCCCTTTTTGGCATTTTTGCAATTATTGCCTCTTCAATTTCTGCATCAAAAATTACTATTTCAAAAATTGGAGTTTTGCCTACGTATCCAGTCTTTCTACATTTTTCACAACCAACATGTTTATAAATATAACGAACGTCTGTTTTAGCAAGACGCAAAGAGAAAAGCTCATCTGATTTTAACGGAACTTCTATTTTACAGTTTTCGCAAAGATTTTTGACAAATTTTTGGCTTATAATAGAGCGGACTGTTGAAGCTATAAGTTCTCTTTCAAGCCCCATATCATAAAACTTTGCAAGCAAACTTAAGGAGTCATTTGACTTTATGCTAGCTGTTGTTTTTAAACCTTCAAGGTTAGATTTCATTAAAATTAAAACTTCTTCCTTAAGTTTGACATCGTTAATAGAAAGGATATTTGGTTCGTGTTTTAGTGCGGAGGGTAGGTCATTTTTAAATTGCATTGCAAAAGGTGAAACAAACTCTAATCCGTCATCTATAATGCATACCTTTTTTGTCTTAGAAGCTAAAAAATGCGTAACTGCATAAAGAGTTGTTGTTATGCCCGCCTTCTCTCCTCCTGCTATCCAAATTCCTCCTGATGTTTTTTCTAATATTTTTCTAAATTTAGATAATGTATTTTTTGCAATTCCAAGCTCTTCAATTCCTAATGCTCTTTTAAAAGCACTAGCTAGAGTTAAGCTTAAAGCCTCGCCAAAAGCGATTTTACTAAAAAATGCTCTTATGTTAAACCCTAAAAATTCAAAATTTCCATTTTGAGGAGTTTGATTTTCCGATATACTAATTCCAGAAAGAATTTTAAAACGATTTAAAAGCCTTAAACCAACTAAGCTAAATAACTTATAACTTACATCAAACGAACCTTCAATTTTAAGACGGATATTCAAAAATACTTCGTTTAATTCAAGAGAAATCTCCGATGCTTTTAAAAAAATGGCTTCACTTAGTAGGCTTTCTGCTAAATCTATTATAGGGTCTTTAATGCTTATAAACTCCTTATTTGCCTTAGTCTCATCAAAAATTCCTGTATTTAGGTGTTTAACAAGCATTGCAACTCTATCAAGTTTTGTAAAAGATTGAGTGATTTTTAGGAATAAATCCTCTTTTTTAATATAACACTTTCTTATCTTCGTTTCTTCTGGAATATTGATATGCCTTATTGCTAAGTCTACATCTTCAAAAAGAAAGTCTCTCACTGCAATAAAAATCTCCCCACCTTGAAATAAAAATGGCAATAAACCATCTTTTCTGCAAAACTCAATAGAAAGTGAATTAAAAATATAATCAGGCAGGGAAATTCTTTCAAAATTAGCTTTTTGAATTGCAAATTTTTCTAGTATAAATCTCTCTAGTTCATCTTCATGCAAAAAACCAAAAGCGGAGATTGAAGCAAGTATATCTGATTTATTTTTTTGCCAATCCTTCAAAAGAATTTGCACTTCGCTTTCGCCTAAAAGCCCAACTTCAAACAAATGAGTTAAAACAACTTTATCAGTTAAAATTAGATTAAAAGACTCTAAAGTAGAGTTAATATCAAATTTCATTTTATAAAATTAGGTTGCTTTGACTAGAAAAAATTTGATTCCAGCTTTCCTCAACTTTTTTCTCTTCTTTAGAATCTTCTTCTAATGAGAAAACATCGTCCCATGTTCCTTTTGTCGCCCCTTTGGAATATTCAGTTACTCTGCTTTCAAAGAAGTTTGCATGCTCAACTCCATTTAACATCTCGTCCATCCAAGGAAGTGGATTTTTTTCTATTAAGTATATAGGTTTTAAGCCAAGTTGAATTAATCTATAATCTGCAATATATCTAATATAACGCTTTAAATCAACAGACTTCAGACCCTCAATTTCAGTTGAAAGATTAAATGCAAGCTCGATAAATGCGTCCTCAAAATGCACTATTGTAGCACAAGCTTCGTATATATCGCTCTTTAACTCCTCTGTCCAAATTTCTGGATTTTCTTGAATAAAAGTTTTAAATAATTTTATTATAGAGTTTGTATGAAGAGTTTCGTCTCTAGCAGACCATGTAATAATTTGCCCCATGCCCTTCATTTTGTTATGACGAGGGAAGTTTAATAAAATTGCAAATGTTGAAAACAATTGAACTCCTTCGGTAAATCCACCAAAAACTGCTAGGGTTTTTGCAATTCCTTCTTTCGTATCTGTTCCAAATTTATGCATATAGTCGTATTTATCCTTCATTTCCTTGTATTTTAGGAACTCTTCATATATTGTGTTTGGCATTCCTAAAGTTTCAATTAGGTAGGAATATCCTGCAATATGAATTGTTTCCATATTAGCAAAAGAAGCGAGCATCATTTTAACTTCAGTAGGCTTAAACACTTGTGAATATTTTGTCATATAACAGTCATTCACTTCAATATCAGCTTGAGTAAAAAACCTAAAAACCTGCGTGCATAGATTTTTCTCAGACTCGGTCATTTTTTCTTTCCAATCTCTCACGTCGTCAGTCATAGGAACCTCCTCGGGTATCCAATGAATTTGTTGTTGCACTTGCCAAGCTTCATAAGCCCAAGGATAGTGAAAAGGCTTGTAAGCAATCCCAGAAGAAAGTAGTGACATAAACTAAAAATATATTTAACTAGTTTTAAAACCATAAATTTCTTTTGTCAAAGATATTTTTTATAAAAAAAACTTGATTTCTAAAAAAAGTTTGTTATAAATTAGGTTATTATGTTTTTATAGTATAGCTTTTTATGTTAAAAGAAGAAATAATTAAGGGTTTTAAAACACACGAGAACGACACTGGCTCTCCTGAGGTTCAAATTGCATTGCTAACAGCTAGAATAACTCAAATTTCAGAACATTTGAGAACCCACAAAAAAGATTTTGCCGCAAAAAGAGGGCTTTTAATTCTTATTGCTCAAAGAAACTCTTTCTTGAAATACTTATTCAAGAAAAATCAAACTACGTATAGAGCAATTTGCGAAAAACTCTCCATTAGGTCTAAACTTGGTTAAGCATTTTGCACTTATTAAGTTTTTAATTAATAAAAGACAGGATATAAGCTATTCTCTTTATTTGCAATAGAATGATTTGAAATAGATTTATCTCACTTCCCCCTATTCTTGAAAGGTCTTACATTTAATTTAATACTCATCTTGAAATAAAAAATTATTTTAAAAATTTCAAAAATAACTTGATTTTTGACAAAATATATTTTACTAACATTTGATTTATAATGGCGGATGTAGCTCAGTTGGTAGAGCATCGGATTGTGGTTCCGAGTGTCGCGGGTTCAAGCCCCGTCATTCGCCCCATTTCTTAGGTTTTTATGTCTAAAAAATTACCTTCATTTTCTTGCATTAATTGTGGAAGCAGTTATACAAAATGGACAGGCAAATGCACAGCCTGCGGAGAATGGAACACTATAGTAGAAGAAAAGCCAATGCTACAAGGGAAAATAATTGAAGCAGAAATTCCAGAATTAACAAAAATTGCAGGGGAGCTTTCGTTTGAAGAGAGAATAAACTCTAACTCAAGTGAATTAAACAGAGTTTTAGGGGGTGGAATTGTAGCAGGAAGCTCAATTTTAATTGGAGGAGAGCCAGGGGTTGGGAAGTCTACTTTACTATTAAATTTAGCCTCAAAAATTGCAAGCGACGAAGAAACCGTAGTTTATTTATCAGGAGAAGAGTCTGTAAATCAAATCCGTCTTAGGGCAAAGAGAATGGGGCTTGAAAATTCAAATGTCAAACTTGCATTTTTATCTTCTCTTTCCTCTATACTATCTATTTTAAACTCACTTTCAAGAGGAGATGTTGCGGTGATAGACTCAATTCAAACCATCGTCCATGAGGAAGTAATGGGAAGTGCGGGCAGTATAGCTCAAGTGCGTGCTTGCGTTGATGAACTTTTAAAGGTTGCAAGGAGAAGAGAAATCACGATTTTTTTAATAGGGCATATCAATAAAGAAGGGCAAATAGCGGGACCAAAGGTTTTGGAGCATATGGTTGATGTTGTTCTTTACTTTGAAGAAGATTTGACAAGAAACTTCCGCATTTTGCGAAATATAAAAAACAGATTTGGAAGCGTGCAGGAGACAGGTATCTTTAAAATGACAGAAAATGGTCTTATAGAAGTGCCAAACCCTTCTGCGATGTTTCTCTCTGCTTCAAATGAAGATAAAGTTGGTAATATAGTTTTTGCAGGCACTCAAGGGACAAGACCTTTAATGCTTGAGGTGGAAGCTCTTTTAACTCCATCATTCACTAGCTTCCCTAAAAGAGTTGTTGTAGGGTGGGATGCTAACCGTCTTTCTATGATTTGTGCGGTTTTGCAAACTCATCTAAAAATAAAATTACATGAAAAAGAGATATACCTTAACTTGGCAGGAGGGCTTAAAACTCTTGAACCTTCTGCGGATTTAGCGGTTGCATCTAGCATATTCTCGGCACTTCTTGAAGTGCCAATCTCAAATACTACAATTTGTTTTGGTGAGGTAAGCCTTTCTGGTGATGTAAGAGCGGTGCAGTTCACGGAAAGCAGAATAAAGGAGGCTTTTAAGCTTGGATACAAAACAGTTTTATGCCCTCCTTTAAATGATGAAACTCGTCATTTAGCAAAATTAGGAGATGTTATTGAAGTTAAAAACTTAAAATCCCTTCGTTATTTAATTAAATAATTTATGAAGCAGTGCTATCTTTGCCTTAGAAATCTTGTTAAAAACGGTCTAAGCAAAACAAAAAAACAGCAGTTTTATTGCAAACCTTGCAAAAAAAGTTTTACAGAAGGAAAAGATGAAAGGCAACTAGCAAAACAAAACATACTTAAAGAAAGTATGGCTTTTAAATCTTTAAGAGAAATTGCAAAAAATCACTCCGTTGCTCCATCAACAATTTTAAAATGGATAAAAAGAGCAAATTTATCAACAAATTTAACTTTCAAAAATGACTATGTTATAAAGCTAAATTGTTTGGAAAGCTTCATCTTAAAAAATAAAAGAGGCTTGCAAAATGCAGTTTTAATTTTAGGTGGAGATGTGTTTATTCTAGACTTGCAAGATTGATTTTAGATTTATAGATTGATTTTAGATTTGTAACATTACTTTCAATATTTTTTGACCTTCAACATCAAAATTTTTTCTACCTTTAACATTAACTCATTATCAAGAAAAAAGAAACAAAATAAAAATTTCTTGACAAATCAAAATTACCTTATTACTTCTATAAAAATTTATTCATTTATGAAAATATTAACACAAGCATTGATAGCTGTATTACTAGTTTCCAAATCCGTTTTTGCCCATGGAGGAGAGTCGGAAGGCTTAAAGGCAGGAAAGTATGAATTTGGCGTCGGTTTTGAAATAACATCTGGAGAGAGTGCAAGACAAAAAAGAATTTTTGAAAATGTTATTAAAGATGACAAAAAAGCAACTTATCAATATTACACAATTTCAAATGCTTTTGGCTTTACAGAAAATGTTTCTTTGGGGTTAAACATAAATTATGCAAGAGCAATTTATAAATCATCTAGGAGCTTTCAATCAAATAACGAAACCTTCACGGGGCATCACGAAACTTATAATGAAATTTATCATAAGTGGCAAAAACATTTTGGAGGGCATTTTGGAGTTGCAATCAAGAACAGCTTTTTGGATATTGCATATAGCCGTAGAAATAGCGACCTTGCTTACAAAATGTATCAATTAGGATTTATTTTAATGCATGAAGGAGAAGGTTTTTATAAGGCTTCAAATTTTGGAATTAGCTACGCAAAAGGCTTGGCAAATAAATCTCTACAAGGGCATAATGTTGATATAATGCACCTTAACGGAGGAATTGTCTTTGCGGTTATTGATAACTTAAACCTTAATTTTGAGGTAGAGATGGAATTTGAATTTATGAAAGCGTCGGATATTAAAAGTCACGGACATTATGACGCAAATGCCTTCCTTTTTAATCAAAGTTATAAACCGAAAGTTGCACAATCTACTTTAAGGGTAGAGCTTGAAAGAGAATTTCATCGCGGAATAACCGCAAAATTAGGAATAAGGTATGACTTAGGCGGTAAGGAAACAAGAAATGAAAAAGGAATTTTTCTTGGATTGAAAAAAATGATATAATATATAAATTTATGCACTTACACATAGAGCCTCACACCTTTGCTATATTAGTTGGTATTTTGCCACTTATTTTAAGCTTTTTTACAAAAAAAATCAATAGAAAATTTGCAATAATTCTAGCAATCTCTTCCTTAATTGGCTTTTTTGTAGACTTATTCTTTCACAAGCATTAATTCTTGCAAAGTTCTGCATTTATATAATGCTAACTCTTTTGATAATAAAAGCAAAAACACTAGGCTTTAAAGTTTTTTGTGACTATGCAACACGAGAGCTTACTTCAAAATCTCGTAGGTAATTTTCGATATGCAACAATCGGAATTGACATCTAATTATAGCCATAAACATACATAAAAAAAAATCCATAGCCATCTTAACTATTCTTAAAGACTTGAAGTAGCATTTAGTTTTACGAACTAAGGCTGGAATATAATATCGTAATTTAGAGTTCCAACTTTCCACAAGGCATGTTTCTAACTTACTAATACAACTTACTTAA
>JBILVD010000092.1:0-3472 GCA_044370655.1 Candidatus Deianiraeaceae bacterium
CTATCCTTAAATTTCAAAGAGAAGCAATCAGAGTACAACATTTGACAAAATACATCTTTTTTCTACCAATTTACGATGATGATTGTTTAATAGAAGCATAATTATATCATTTTTGTTGCATTATGTGCTTCTTTATATTAATACTTCCTCTGAAGTCTATCCCCATCACCTGCCCAGGCTTAGTTATTACTAATGGCTATACCTTTATGCCCTAAACACTTTATTTCACACTTTCTATTTGATTTCTTAGCTTGGCTAGTTCAGGATTTGACTTTTTTACCTTTTGAGGAGTGGGAGTACTTTTCAAATGGCTAATACTTGATTGGTCCATACATGGTGTAGGTTTGGCGAATGAAGTTTCCACAACTGAAACTTCAGGTGTATGAAGTTGAAGTCTATTTACTTATTGAAATAAACTTTTCTTCAACCTCTCGTATTCTCTCTCCTCACATTACAACTCCAACTTAGATCTTTGTAAAGTATGTGGCTCAGACTCATTCATAGTAAGACTGAAATCAACTTAAGCTTCACTTTCTACGAGATGTGGCAAAGGTTTTTGAAGAGTAGAAAATTCCTAAAAAGACATCATTCTATTGGAAATTCGCTCTCTATTTTATTTCAATTTGGAAGGTTATTAATGTTGATAAGTTGTCTTTCCTTACATCATATCTTTCATCCTTCTTATGGTATTTAAACACTAATCTTCGTTATCATCTCCCTCATGTATACCAAGCCCAGATAACTCTAAATTTTCTTTTGTTTGTATTCTTGGAGAATTGATTGACATTATTTAATTACTGCTTATAGTTGAATCTTTTATTTTTGCAACTTCTTATTACTTTATCTTTTCTATTCTTTTTGCTGAAAACAATCTCTACTACATGAAACGAATTGTGTCTTCAATGCTAGAAAGAGCCTATTACTGAGAAGATACAGCACTCGATCTTGATTATTTTAAATCTTCTAATATTTTATGGTTGTTTAAAGGCATCTTCTTATCACCTGATTTTTCTTTTGACTTATCTCTTGAAATTCTCACCTATTTTTTCTTTGTTTGTGGCGCTTCAGCAATTATATCAACAGCTCTTTCTATATTATCAATTTTCTTAACTCTTTGTAATTTTTTGATGAAATCTCTTGTTTACTTTAATTGTTTTTCAATTTATTAGTTTTAACTGTCTTATTCACTCAAATCCTAAGTTTATTTTTAAATTGTTGGACGTGCTCTTTATCTACTACTCGATCTCTACTCTTTCATCTCTTTTTCATAATGTATCATTTGGCTTAGATTTCTTCATTAATGTATTTATACTTTCTCAGGGGTGGATTCAAGTCAATATTCTTCGAAGTCAACGCAGTCTAATACACTCTTCTTGTATCTTAGTCTATTATGCCTTGTTATAGCTTTCTCCTCCTTTCTTGTAAATCCTTAATAGCCTCTTATCTATGTTTGGATTGAAGTGAAGCCTTCTTCTGTATCATCTCAGCTTCTGAAAGTTTATATTTTTCTCTATCAATGAAGTCAGTAGAAAACTCAGGCTTAGGTTTGGGAGGCAGTTTTTTTTCTCTCGAACTACTTCCGTTAGGAGGATAGTTGATTTTGGTTTTAAACATTTTAAAATTACAAAATAAATAAAACCAAATGGATTAGTTTTCTAAAACTCGAAATTAATAGCATAATTACATAAATCACTAAACCACTTTATTTTTGGATCTAATAGTAGTAAGGTCAAACCCAAAGGGCTCGCTGAGCTTTGCGTGAATCTAGCAACCCCAAGCCATTCCTTTACCAAACTATATTAGTTCAAGCGGCACTGGGCCTGACAAAACCCCAACCTCAAAAATAAATTTACTTTAAAATATGATAAATTATAAAAGAGCAAGCGTATAATTGATATTAAACCAATCAAATTATACTCATATATTCATTAGCTTAAGTGCCAGAAATGTATTTATAAAAGCCGTAACCAGATTCATCTAATAAAGCAGAGAAAAAAGGACAACTATATTGCATAGCTTCATCTATCAAAACTACTTCGACTACTGATGCAAAAATTTATGGAAAAATCTCCAAGCCTGATTCAAACTCATTACCAGGAGTAAAAACAGATTTGCATATAATGTACAAGTGGGCGTTGTAGAATTAAATCGTCCATAGAGGGGAGCTCATATTTGCTGAGGGATTTATCAACCAATATAGCAAAAAAGATCTCATGAGCAAATTAAAATCATTCTTTTAATGCGCAGATACGTATGCCACCACCTACCTCTACTATACCGGCCACGGAGATTAAGAAGGCAATTGGGCTTTATAAACATCAACAGAAATGATAAAGATTTCCCCCAACGATATACTTCAATTGTGGGTCGAGCAGTTTGCTCGCCGAAAGAATAGAGAGCTTATCGTTATCTTGGATCAATGTTTTGCAGGAAAATGGTTTGAGGCACTTTTTCCTTCAAGTGGTTAGTAAACTGCACTATTAAAATAATTAGATCTAATCTTTAATTCGAATTAATTGGGCTTATAATAAACAGGGAACGACTAGATTTAAACAAGGATTAAAATTTAAGCGTCGTGCAGCGCTTAAGAGTTTTCGTAAGACTGGGGTTTGAGCAAGGGAAGTGCCTTTACATCTACAAGATATGGGAATCTGCAGTAAATTTTGGACATATCTCAAAATCCATAGTCCCGAGGCTTCACCATTTAAAATAAATCCATGAGAGACTTAAACGTAATGAAGTCTATAAAGGAGTAGTTGTCACAGAAGCTAAATGATCTAAAATCATAATAAACAATCGAAGCTCGGAGAAAATAATAATAAATATAAAAGAAAGAACCTAAATTTCAATATAGAATCAAAAGATAACTAAAAGTATTGTATTCAACTTTGGCATAATTGCAAAAAAAATTAATAGAATTAGATTAAAATTGATCTTTGAAAGTTATTTATTCAATTTTTCATCCTCAACACAAAGTTTAATTTTAATTTACATCATGACCCTTGGCACACCTGGCTCACTTTCTATATAATCAAAATAAATCAACAAATCAACTCAAATTTTAGTATTCAAACTCGAACAAATTCAGATTTTGTTTATGTTTTGGTATTCAGTTAGGCTGATTTAATTAGAATAATATAAATACATGTCATCCCTTGGCAGAGAAAAACCAGTAAACAGTAGTAAAACTTACTCCAATCAAAGCTTCAAGACCAATTAAGACAGTACTGTTGTCTGCAATGCCTGTAAAGCTTCAAGAGAAGACATGCAAGTACAAATCGTACAACTCAAAGATAAGGCACATCAATCCTTCATGCAAGTTCTGTAAAAATTATATCAATTTAGACAAATACAACAACTGCACTAAGAAGAACTTTCGCAGCTGAGGGACTAATGGAACTAAAGAGAACAAGGTTTAATGGCTGAAGTAGCTTCTCTTCAGGAATAACTCAAAGTATTAAAATATGAGATG
>JBILVD010000093.1:0-3431 GCA_044370655.1 Candidatus Deianiraeaceae bacterium
TTTTAATAAATAGGTTTTAATCACAACAAGAAATAGACTTTAATTACAACAAGAAATAGACTTTAATCACAATAAGAGAGACGCCAAAACATATCAACAAAAAAGCAAAGCCCATCACACAAATAATCATAATATGAATAAAACTCACGCAAAAAAGCCTCACGCAAAAAAGCCTTCCTAATCTCTCTTATTCTTTTTTTGATAATCTTGCATTTTTTTAAGATAAGTTACAAGGCTTTGACCTGTAAGGCTATCCTTCACCTTTGCAACCTCCTCGGGAGTTCCTTGCGCCACAAGCTTTCCACCTTTCGCTCCCCCCACAGGCCCTATGTCAATCAAGTAATCTGCTGTTTTTATTACATCCATATTATGCTCAATCACAACAAGGCTGTTTCCTTGGTCCACCAAAGTTTGCAAAACCTCAAGAAGCTTTTTTATATCACTAGAATGCAAGCCCGTAGTTGGTTCATCTAATATATAAAGCGTGTTTCCCGTCTCTTTTTTAGAAAGCTCACGAGAAAGCTTAATCCTCTGGCTCTCTCCACCTGAAAGCGTAGTAGCAGACTGCCCCAAAGTCATGTAATCTAGCCCCACATCCATTAAAGATTTTATCTTTTCAGAGATGACCGTAATAGGTTTAAAAAGCTCAAACGCATCTTTTATAGACATATTAAGGACATCGGAGATGGATTTCCCCATATACTTTATCTCAAGAGTTTCCTTGTTATACTTCGCCCCCTTACAAACCTCGCAAGGAACGTATACATCTGGTAAAAAGTGCATTTCCACTTTTACAATTCCATCTCCTTGACAAGCCTCACACCTCCCTCCTTTCACATTAAAAGAAAACCGAGAAGGTTTGTATCCACGTCTTCTTGAGTCTGGCAAATTTGCAAACCACTCTCTTATATGCGTGAATGTTGCCGTGTAAGTTGCTGGGTTTGAACGAGGAGTTCTTCCAATAGGGGATTGATCTATCTCCACAATTTTATCAATATGTTCCAAGCCTTTAATTTCCTCATGAAGCCCCGGTTTTGGAGCAGATTGATGGAATTTGCGGGCAATCGCCTTGTAAAGCGTGTGAATTACAAGAGAAGACTTACCTCCCCCACTAACTCCCGTAACACAAGTGAAAAGCCCTAAAGGTATTTTAACATCAATATTTTTAAGGTTATTTACCCTTGCCCCAATAATTTCTATAAACTTACCATTACCATACTTACGCCTCGCCCCCAAGCCCGTGATACACTCACGCCCAGATAGATACTTCCCCGTAATACTATCAGGGTGCTCCATCATCTCCCTAGGAGTTCCAAAGGCAACAACATGCCCCCCATGTTCTCCCGCCCCTGGACCAATGTCAATTAGATAATCCGCCTCCATCATCGTCTCCTCATCATGCTCAACCACAATCACGCTGTTTCCAATATCCCTCAAATGTTTTAGCGTATTAATAAGCTTTGTGTTATCAGATTGATGAAGCCCAATAGAAGGCTCATCCAAAACATACATAACTCCCGTAAGTTCACTCCCAATTTGGCTTGCAAGCCTTATACGCTGGCTCTCACCACCTGATAGCGTCCCGCTTTCTCTTGAAAGAGTTAGGTAATCAAGCCCCACATTTTTAAGAAAATTCAACCTTTTGTAAATTTCTTTAAGAATTTTTTCAGCAATCGCATTTTGCCTTTCAGTCAACTTTTCTGGCACTTCCTCCACCCAAGTAATAGTATCTTCAATACTTTTCTTGCACAATTCCCCTATATGAATGCCGTCTATTTTAACGCAAAGCGAAGTAGGGCGAAGCCTGTATCCTTCACATTTATGACAACTTGTAATATCTTGATACTTCTCCAATTCCTGCTTAATCACCTCACTGTCCGTTTCCTTCCATTGTGCATTCAAAATGTTGATAATTCCCTTAAAATCCGACTTAAATTTTGTCCTCTTAATGCCATCTAAATACTCCACCTCAAATTCCTCCCCGTTCGTTCCATAAAGTATCAATTGCCTTATTTTATCTGGTAAATCCCTATATGGAGTTTGAAGAAAAAAGCCATAATGTTTTGCCATTCCCTCAAGAATTTGATGATAGTGTTTATTCCTTGTTATGTCCCCCCAAGGAGCAATCGTGCCTTCATTTATGCTAAGTTCAGGGTCAGGAATAATAAGCTCACTAGTAAAATAATACTCCGTTCCAAGCCCGTCACACGCTTCACAAGCACCATATGGGCTATTAAAAGAGAAAATTCTCGGTTCCACCTCCTCAAGAGTGAACCCCGAAACAGGACAAGAGAATTTCTCAGAGAAGATAATCGTCTCCCCCTCCTTCACCTTCTTCCCAATTTTAAAAGTAAAAGTCTTTGTTTGAGTGGGCAGGTCAGTAAATTCAACTCCAAGCAACCCCTCACCTAAAGAAAGCCCCGTCTCAACCGCATTTGCAAGCCTTTCCTTTATGTTTTCATCTATCTCAATTCTGTCTATAACAACCTCAATCGTATGTTTCAAATTTTTATCCGCAATTTCAACCGCCTCCAAGTCCATATAAATCCCATTAAAGCGACACCTCTGAAACCCCTGCCTTCTAAGAGAAATAAGCAGTTTTTTATGCTCCCCTTTCTTTCCCCTCACAACAGGAGCCAAAACCACAATCCTCGTTTCAGAAGGAAGCTCCATAATCTCCCCTATAATCTCCGATGAAGTCTTGCTTTCAATAGGCAAACCTGTAGCAGGGGAGTAAGGCACGCCAACTCTTGAATACAAAATGCGGAGATAGTCGTAAATTTCAGTCATCGTTGCAACCGTTGAACGAGGATTTCGTGATGATGTTTTTTGGTCTATAGCAATTGCAGGAGAAAGCCCCGTTATGCTGTCAAAATCAGGTTTATCTTGAATGTTAAGAAACTGACGAGCATAAGAAGATAAACTCTCCACATACCTCCGCCTCCCCTCAGTATAAATCGTGTCAAATGCAAGGGAAGACTTCCCACTTCCAGAAGGCCCCGTGATTACAACAAGCTTATTTTTCGGTATCTCTATGTTAATGTTTTTTAAGTTATTTTGCCTAGCACCGTGAAGGACAATCATCTCCTGCTTCATTTTTTTTAAAAAAGGTAATCCAAATAGGTAGATATTATATATTTTCTTAATTGTCAATATAGTTTTTACATGTCAAATTAAAAACCAAATATCAAACAAAAAATTCACCTCCCCAAACTTTCAAGCAAAAACAAAAAATTCACCTCCCCAAACTTTCAAGCAAAAATAAAGAATTTCCCGCAGTATAACTTTTAAATATTAGATTTCTCAAATTATTTTTTTATTATTAACCCCAACTTCGTTTAAGCCACAATTCTATTTAAATCAACCTTTGGTTTTGTAGGATTTAAACTATAATAACAAAGGGAAGATAAAATATTCATAAAGAAGTTAGT
>JBILVD010000094.1:0-3401 GCA_044370655.1 Candidatus Deianiraeaceae bacterium
AACCTTCTATTATTACGAATATCAACACATAAATAACAAAAAATCACTTGCAGAAACTCTTGCAAATTCAAGCTTTTATTATTCTGTATCTCTTAGAGATTTTGTAAATTTAAAGCAGGAAGAAAGTCCTTTCTACAAAAAATTTAACCATCTTTTTAAGCAAGTTCAAACTTCACTTCAAATAGCTTACACTTTGGAAGATTTTTGCGATATATACTCGCAAAGCCTTGTTTATGGGCTTTTAATTGCAAGGCTTGAAATGGGGGATGAGAAATTTCTAGAAGAAGCAAGTGCAAACTACATAAGTTTTATTCCAAATGATTATAAACTTTTAACAGAATTCTTAGAAAGTGGTTACAACGAAAGAACAATTCCTTTGCAAGTTAAAAAATCACTGGTGCAAGTTGCCAAAAACTTAAACTTTGTTAATGTTTCTGCCATAAAAGAAGAATTTGCAAAAAATAACGAAGGTATAAACTCAATTGCGGTTTATCTTTATGAAGATTTCTTAAAAAAATATGATGATTTAAGAGCAACGGAAAGAAGAAAAGAAAACGGAGTTTATTACACCCCAAAAGAAGTTGCAAGTTTTATCGTTCGTGCAACAGATGATATTTTAAAATCAAGCTTTCAAAAGAAGGAAGGGCTTTTGGAAAGCGGAGTTAAAATTCTTGATTTTGCTTGCGGGACGGGAACTTTTCTTTCTAGTGTGCTGGATTTTTACTTAAAAGATAACAACCTAGATGAACTTGAAAAACATAAAATAAAAACCAAAATAGTAGCAGATTTATATGGCTTTGAGCTTTTATTCACACCTTACATCGTGGCTCACACCATTTTAACAAAAAGGTTAAAAGATGCAGGAATTAGCTTAAATAGTAAAGAAGGGCTTGGAATTTACTTAACAAACACATTAGATATAACCCCTCACAGCATATCGGATAGTATGCCATATTTACAAGAGGAGCATAAAAAGGCTTCTCAAATAAAGGAAGAAACGGAAGTTTTAGCAATTATAGGCAACCCTCCTTATAGAAGCGGAGCAAGTGCCTCAAAAGCAGAAAGAATTGACGGCTTAATTACAGACACATATAAAAAAGATTTAAATGAAAGGAAAGTTAATTTGGATGATTTATATATAAAATTCATTAAATTTGCAGAACATAAAATACAAAATCAAAAAGGAGGAATAGTTGCCATAATCACAAACAACAGTTTTTTAGACGGCTTAACTCATAGAAAAATGAGGGAGCATTTAACCAAAACCTTTGATGAAATTTATATTTTAAACCTACACGGAAACACGAGGAGGGGCGAGGAAGATAAAAATGTTTTTGACATAATGGTGGGGGTTAGCATTAATATTTTTGTTAAGAATGCAAAACCTTTAAAACAAAAGAAAGTACATTATTTTTCCACACTTGAAGAAGGCTTGAATTCAAGAAAAGAAAAACTACAATTTTTACAAGAAAACACAATTAAAAGCATCAATTGGCAGGAGTTAAATTTAAATGAGCCTAATTTTTGGTTTGTAAATAAAAATAACGAAGGGTTGGAAGGTTATAAAAACTTTATTAGCCTTGCTGATGTTTTTACAAAGTTCGGTAGCGGAGCTAAGACAGACAGAGATGATTTGGTGATTGATTATAATAAAGATTTACTAGGAAAGAAAATGGAGATTGCTTTTAGTGGAAATTTTGATAAAGAATTTAGTAAAAAATATAATATCCAAAATTCAAGTTCTTACAAATTTGCAGATAAATTAAAAGAGCAAAATTTTGATAATAGTGCCATAAAGAATATCTTTTATCGTTTATTTGATAACAGATTTATTTATTACAAACAAGGCTTTACATCAAGACCAGCATTTGAACAAATGCAACATATGTTACTTGGAAATATCGGTTTATGTTTTAGCAGAAGTTTTTCAAATGAAAATTATAGTAATTTATTTATAACAAAAAATATAATAGATATTCATTATAATAGCGACCAAAGTTATCTTGCACCACTCTATCTTTACACAGAAGAAGGGGAGGACTTAATGGCAGAAGCCCCCTCCAAAAAACCCAACTTCAAAAAAGAATTTATTGATTTAATTGAAAACCTTTACAATGTTAAAATTGTTGTAAATTCAAATGAAATCTCTAAAGAAAAAAGAGTTAAAAACATCACACCTGAAGAAGTTTTGCATTATATTTATGCCATTCTTCACAGCCCTGTTTATAGAAGCAAGTATTTAGAATTTTTAAAAATCGATTTCCCCAAAATTCCATTCACAAAATCCTTTGAAGTATTCAAAAAATATTCAAAACTAGGGGAAGAATTAACAAGGCTTCACACTCTTGAAAGCTTGCCAAAAACATTAGAGATAAAAGTAATTGGCATTTTAGAAGAATTTAAAATCAAATCCGTCACTCACTCCTTAAGTGATTTACATCTTGAAACAACAACAAGTAAAATCATCGCATTTGAAGGAATAACAAAGGAAATTTGGGAATTTGAGATAGGCTCTTACAAGCCAATTGAAAAATGGTTAAAGTATAGAATTAAAGATGAAGTTGTTTTAGGAATTGATGATTTATGGCACATTAAAAATATGGCAATTTCAATTAAAGAGACGATTTTAATAATGAAAGAGCTTGAAGAAATGGGGGAGGAATTTTTGATTTAATCTCTTATAGCCATCTCAAAAACCTCACTTCCGCACATTCCTTTAATATACTTGCAAATAAGCGTATCAAGTTCTTCTAGGTTCATTTCAAAAAGCGGTTCAAAATGGAAGACACGATTTCTTAAACGGCGGATTTTATCAAGTTCAAGTTCAATTTGCTTCACTTTTCTTTGGTGCTTTTTTAAGTATGGAAAAATTGATTTTAAAAGAGTATGGTTTGGTATCCATAATAAATCGTGCTCTGATGAGTGAAAAATACCCGTCCAAAAACCAAAAGAGGCATTTGACACAATGTCTTTTTTGTGCTGAATTTGATGTTTTTGAGCCTTATAGCACTTTTATTTGATAGTGGAAAGTTTTCATTTGGTAAAATCCAATTTTCACTAAAGATTTTAGAAATCTCTACATCAATTCTGTTTCTTAAGAAGATTTCAAGAAAATGAAGTTTTTTGTAGAATTTTTTTGAAGTTTCAATATCTTTATTATAACCGATAAACCAATCATCATTTATCTTTTTATATTTTTCCACTCGGGGTAAAGAAAGCAATATTTCAATTTCTTTGTGAGTAGACATAATGTAATTGTAATAAGCTTTATTATAGGCATTGTCAAAAAATAGTAGATAATGCTAATTCCTTGTTATAAAAGATGTAGAGCGTCAGCTCTAACATCTCTTTTGATTTGCTATATCTCTTTGTTCTTCTGTTTAATCTTGCCAAGTTGTCTC
>JBILVD010000037.1:0-12216 GCA_044370655.1 Candidatus Deianiraeaceae bacterium
ATATTTAAGGGAGAAGCTTTAAAAAGCAAGATATTTTTAAAAAACCCTTAAACCCTTAAATACTTGAAACTCTTAAACTCAAACAATCCTAAAGCCCGTCTTTCCTAGAAATTTCCTAGAAAATTTTGCGTGCAGACGACGAGGCTGTAGTGTATATACACCGCAAGGTGTATGCATCTACAGGCCTGAAGTCAAGCAAAAATTAACGAAAAAGGGCAAAAAAGCTAGCATTAATTTAAATCAAACAAAAGACAAGGATTAATTTTAAATTGCAACATCTGTGCCGTTTTCCTTCCTCCATCCCCACCTTTCCGCTGAATTGTAATTTTACCAATCTTGATACTACCTTGCTTTGTTATCTCAACCTCTCCATTGCCAAAAAAGTTAAGACAGAAATTCATCGGCTCTAAACACCATCTTAAGTCACCATTTTTCAAAATAACAAGCATCCATTCAGCAGAAAATTGCCCTCTGCCTTTTAGTATATCACAAACTATTAAAGCTTGATTTTCTTTAATAAATTTAATGAGGAGATTTTGGTCTTCTTCCTCAAATTCATTCATAAACATTCGTCTATTGTCAGCAGGATTTAAAATATAAGGAGGAATTTCCCCTGTAAAATACTTTAATATTTGCACGATTTTTTCTGGCATATTCCACATTTCAGCATAACTTGAAACCCATCTTTTATCAACCTGATTAAATCCAACAAGATTAGAAGCCAATTTAATCTGCAAATTTTGAGCGTCAATCAAACTTTTTAGCTTTATACTAACCTGAACCTGTATATCTGCCTTAAAGCTCCCCTTGATTTTTTCCGCTTTTACATATTCAATTTCTCTTAAACTATAGCCCATTTTCTCTATCCAATTCTGCCCTAAAATATTATCTTTCCAGTTGTTAAAAACTTCAATCACAAAATCCTCATTACAAAACCCATCTTTTGCAGTTTTAGAACCTCTACTCACTAAATCATTCATATAAATATTTTATAATACTTCTCGCAACCTCAGTCATTACTGTTATAGTCATTGCATTTCCTGCTTGAAATAAAATTTTGCTTTGAATAATAGAAGATTGAACCAAACTTGCAATATCTTTATTAAAACCCTGCAAAAGCAAAGCTTCAAGCCCACTCAATTTTCTAATTTGAGAATTTTTAACATACAAAATACCTTGCCTACCAGCCCTAATAGTTGGCACAACCCCTCTATAAAGCCTTAAATCGCTTTGCCTAGTATCAAGCACCAAAAAATCTTCTTTTAAAAATTCGTTTAAGTTGTACTTATTTTGATTATATTTATTATTTAAATATTTTGCGAGAGATTGAATTTGACTTTGATTTAAAATAAAATCATAACTTTCTTCAATCAAAAATTCCCTCAAATCACCTTTGCCAGTTGGGTTTGGAAAGGCAAAATTACCTTTATATAAATCTTTTCTAATTCCTACAAAATACACCCTTTCTCTTCCTTGAGGAACTTTAAAGCTAGAGCTTTCAAACACTTTAAAAAAAACTTCATATCCAGCACCTGATAAAAGGCTTAATATTTGCTCTAAAACCTCGCCACCTTTTAAGTTTATTAAACCTTTTACATTTTCTAACAAAAAAACCTTTGGCTTTTTTACTTTTAAAATATTTGCAATTCCATATATAATTTGACCTCTCTCATCGTCAAATCCTTCCCTTTTGCCAACAATTGAAAACGCCTGACAAGGAAAGCCAGCTACCAAAAAATCAAAATCTTCAAGTGTTTCTAAGTTAATTTCCATTAAATTGCCATAATTTTTGTATGAATTGCCGTGAATTAGCCTGTAAGTTTTCTCCGCAACGCTATCTATTTCACTATAAAACGCACATTCAAGACCTAAAGCTTTTAAAGCCTCGTGAGCCGTGCCTATCCCTGCACAAAAATCAGCAAATTTCATCATACCTTCAACGCCTCAATAAACGCCGAGTGTGGAATTTCAATATTACCCACTTCCCTCATTCTCTTCTTCCCCTTTTTTTGCTTTTCAAGTAGCTTCTTTTTACGAGTTGCATCACCCCCATAACACTTTGCAAGCACATCCTTTTTAAAGGCAGAAATACGCTCGGAGGCTATCACCTTTCCGTTAATCGCCGCCTGAATTCTCACCTCATACATCTGCCTCGGAATAAGCTCTTTAAGCTTCTCACATAATGCTCTCCCACGGCGTTCCGATGCAGTTCTATGCACGATAAACGAAAGTTCAGGAACTTCCTCGCCGTTCACCATCACCCTTAACTTCACAAGGTCGGACTTACGATACTCCGCTATTTCCCACTCAAAACTCGCATATCCGCTGGAATAACTCTTAAGTTTATCATAAAAATCAAACACAATTTCATTTAGCGGAATTTTGTAAATAAGCTTCATCCTCTTTCCAGAATAAGACATATCAACCTGCTCGCCTCTCTTTTCCGTGCAAAGCCCCAAAATCACGCCTAAATACTCCTCGGGAGTAAAAATCGTCGCAGTTATCCACGGCTCTTCCATCTCTTTTACATAAACTTGGTCAGGCATTTCCGCAGGATTATAAATCTCCATACTCTCCCCATTCGTCTTACAAATTTTGTAGACAACCGAAGGGGCAGTAGTCACCAGCTCTATATCAAACTCACGAAACAACCTCTCCTGCACAATTTCAAGATGAAGCAGCCCCAAAAACCCACATCTAAAGCCAAGCCCCAAAGCACTTGAACTTTCCTTCTCAAATGTAAAGCTAGAATCGTTAAGAGAAAGCTTTGATATAGCCTCTTGCAAGTTTTCAAAGTCATCAGAATTCATAGGGTAAAGACCACAAAACACAACCTGTTGAACAGGCTTAAAGCCCGCAAGTGCTTGAGTTTGAAAATCTTTAGCAGAAACAATAGTATCCCCCACTCTACAAGACTTAACATCCTTCACTCCCGCTATCAAAAACCCAACCTCTCCAGCAGAAAGGCTCTCCACCGCTAGCTTTTTAGGAGTAAAAACCCCCGTCGTTTCAATCTCATACTCCGCCCCCGTGCCAATCATTCTTATCTTATCCTTCTTCCTCACACTTCCTTCCAAAATTCTCACAAGCACAATCACACCTAAATAGACATCATACCAAGCGTCCACAAGCAACGCCTTAAGCGGATTTTCAGGAGAACCTTTAGGGGCAGGAATTTTAGCCACAACCGCCTCCAAAATCTCATCAATACCTATCCCCGCTTTTGCAGAACAAGGAATAGCCTCACTTGCGTCAAGCCCAATTACATCTTCAATTTCTGCTTTTGCATTTTCAACGTTCGCCGCAGGGAGGTCAATTTTGTTTAAAACAGGTATAATCTCGTGATTTTCCTCAATTGCCTTATAGACATTCGCAAGCGTCTGTGCCTCCACTCCTTGAGATGCGTCCACAACCAAAATAGACCCCTCACAAGCAGCAAGACACCTAGAAACCTCATATGAAAAATCAACATGACCAGGAGTATCCATCAAATTCAAAATATACTCCTCACCATTTTTAGCACGATATCTAAGACGGACAGTTTGAGACTTAATAGTAATCCCTCTTTCTTTTTCAATATCCATAGAATCTAGAATTTGAGCCGTCATATCTCGCTCCTCCACCGCCCCCGTGGTTTGAATTAGCCTATCTGAAAGTGTAGATTTTCCATGGTCTATATGTGCGATGATAGAAAAATTCCTTATATTCTTCGTGTTTTTTGTATCCATAATTTTGCAAAATAAAGCTTGTATAAAGTGTGTTTTCTTAATTTGCAAGGAAAAAAATGATGTAAAATTATCAAATATTTTTTAATTTTTTTAATTAAATTTCTTGACAATTAAATTTTGGGTGTTTATGTATTTTATTATGAATAATTATTTCTTATGACTTTAGATAGTATTCTAGCAGAAAAGAGCATGTTTGCATTGCCCAAGCTACCTTTTTTAAAAAGTGATTTATCGCCTTTTATGTCGGAAGAGACTTTTGACTATCACTACGAAAAGCATCACAAAGCTTATATAGACAATTTAAACAATCTTATCAAAGGCAAAGATTTTGAAGACAAAACCCTAGGTGAAATAATCCTTACCTCTTCTTCAAAGCAGGAGTTTGCAAGCATCTTTAATAACTCTGCCCAAGTTTTTAACCACACATTCTTTTGGCATTGTATGAAGAAAAATGGGGGAGGGGAGCCCAAGGGCAAGCTTTTTGAAAAAATTAAAGAGGACTTTGGAGGATTTGAGCAATTTAAAACTGCCTTCAAAAACGCAGGGCTAACGCAATTTGGTTCTGGTTGGGCTTGGCTTGTGTTAAATAAAAATACAGGAAAGCTCGAAGTTATAAAAACTCTAAACGCCGAAACCCCACTTACATCATCTCATTTAAAGCTGATTTTAACCGTTGATGTATGGGAACACGCTTATTATATTGATTATAGAAACAAGAGAGTTGACTACCTTGAAATCTTTATAGAAAAGTTAATTAATTGGGAATTTGCTATACAAAACTATGAAAACGCTTAAACTTTTTAGTCTTTTAATACTGTGTGCTTGCTCCACAACAATAAAAGATTTTGACAAATACAAAAAGGCACCTCTTTTACAGACGGAATTTATGCCAAACCCCGAATCTATAAGCTCAAAAACGCCATCTGTTGTAATTTTTGAATTTAAAACAACAAACAAAAATGCAGAAACAATAGGAGCAACATCAATTGTTGAAGGTGAAATTGCAAACATTTTATTAGGTAGCAAGTTGGCAACTGTGCAAAATAGACAAAACCTAAAAAAACTTGAAAACGAGATTAAACTTGCAGAGTTACAAACTGGCGTAAATACTAGTTTAAATTCTGTAAATTATGCTATAGATGGTGAAGTCTCTAGCATCACATTTTCAAGTAGGTACGTAGGCCCTGTATACAACGAAGATAAGTCCTTAAAAAGAAAAGCTATGTTTGAATATACAGCCTCTGCTCAAGGTTTTATTAGAATTATTGAAGTTCCTTCCTTGATAACGGTGGAAAACATACAATTTAACAGTACAGTTTTTAGCAACCAAGAAACTAGATCGGAAAACAACTTATCTATAGGTAAATTCAATTTAAAAACACAAGAGAAGCCAAAAGAATTTGACGAAAATCTAGCTAGGCTTGCAATTCAAAGAGCAATTTCTTCTAATGCAGATAAAATAAAATCTATCTTTGCAAAAACTGGTTATGTAATTGAAAAAAGAGTTTTGAACGATAAGTCAATATTTTTAGTAACTCTTGGGGCTAGAGATGGAATAAGGCAAGAAGATAAAGTTGAGTTTTTGCAAAAATATGAAGACTTAAACGTCCTTACTGGGAAGCGTGAAACTTTGCAAAGAACAGTTGCATTTGGAGTTGTTGCAGATAAAACTGAAGAGACAAAAACTTGGATAGTTGTGCCAAAAGAACAAGCAAATTTGATTAAATTGGGAGACCCAGTTAAAGTTAGGTATATTGAATAGTTTATGAATTTCAAACTTTTTAATACCTTAACAAACTCAGAGGAAATTTTTACTCCAAAAAATCCATCTAACATTAAAATGTATGTTTGCGGACCTACAGTATACGAGAGACCGCATCTTGGAAATGCTCGTTCAATTGTATTTTATGACTTGTTATTTAGAATTTTAAAAGTTTTATATCCAAGCGTTACATATGTTCGCAATATTACCGACGTAGATGACAAAATAATAAATCAGGCAGTAAAAGAAAAGATCTCAGTTTCAGCCTTAACATCAAGAGTAATTGGGGAATTTAGAGATGATATTTCAATTTTAAATTGTCAAAGCCCAACATTTGAGCCAAAAGCAACTGAATTTATACATAAAATGATTGAAATAATTAAAAATTTAGTTGAAAAAGGTCATGGGTATATAGCAGAAAATGGGGATGTTATCTTTTTCGTTAAATCGTTTAAGGAGTATGGTAAACTCTCTAATCGCAAGTTGGAGGACCTAAACGCAGGTTCAAGAATTGCAATCTCATCTGCTAAGCATAATGAACATGACTTTGTTTTATGGAAGAGGGTTCAAGAGGGGGAAGTTGGTTGGAACTCGGAATTTGGCTTTGGAAGACCAGGTTGGCATATTGAATGCTCTGCGATGAGCGTCTCCTTATTAGGAATGGATTTTGATATTCACGGAGGAGGGGCGGATTTGCAATTTCCACACCATGAAAACGAAATAGCTCAAAGTGAGTGTGCCTTTGAGGAAAATTTTGCAAGATATTGGATTCATAACGGATTTTTAACAGTTGAAGGAGAAAAAATGAGTAAATCTCTAGGTAATTTTAAGACGGTAAAGAATTTATTAGATGAAGGTTATGAGGGCTTTGAAATTCGATTTGCCTTACTTAACACGCATTACCGCAAGCCACTTTCTTTTTCTAATCATTTAATTGAAACGGCAAAAACCGCAATGAAGAAGTTTCACAAAGTTTTAGAAATCTATAAGAGTATGCTTGAAGAGATAGAAAAAGATGTAAAATGGAATGACCTCCCCCTTTTAGCGCAAGATGCAATTTTGAGTAATATAAATATTTCAAAATTTACCGCCTTAATGCACTCAATCGCAAATGATATCAAAAATACAAACGACTACAAAGCTCAGTTTGAACTTGTGAAACAGTTTTATAAAATGGGGCTTTTTATAGGTATTTTTAATTAATTTTTAAAGTTAAAATCTCCATTCTTTTCTTATAAAATGACAATTATATCCGTTTGGATTTTTAGCTAAATATTGCTGATGCTCTTCTTCCGCCTCCCAAAATTGCTTTACTTCTGCTATTTCAGTTGTTATTTCATTGCCAAAAACTCCAGAAATTTTTGCCTTTAATAAGATGTTATCTGCTATAACTCTCTGCTCCTCGGTGTAGTAAAAAATTGCAGAACGGTATTGACTCCCAACATCATTTCCCTGCCTATCTTTTGTTGTAGGGTCGTGAATTTGGAAAAAGTATTTTAAGAGATTTTCAAGCGTTAAATCGTTAGGATTAAAGCTAACTTCAACACTTTCCGCATGCCCCGTCTTGCCTGTGCAAACCTCTTTATATGTGGGGTTTTTAATAAGTCCACCACAATATCCCACTCTTGTTTTTACAATACCATCAAGTAAAAGAAGAAAATGCTCCAAGCCCCAAAAACAACCTCCTGCAAGCACAATTGTCTCACTTTTAGAGAATAATTTTAACAAATCTCCAAAACCTTCGGCAATCATACTTTCTTTAGAAATAAAGCGGATAGATGCGGAATTAAGGCAATATCTCCGCCCAAATGGACCATCTAAAAAAAGGTGTCCCAAGTGCGTGCCAGCTTTTGTGCGAACCTCAGTTCTTTCCATAAAATGAGAGAAGTCATCTTTTTCCTGAATTTCATCAGGAGAAATTGTATCATAAAAACTAGGCCATCCCGTCCCAGAATCAAACTTATGTATTGAGGCAAAAATAGGTTTATTTGAAAGCACATCAACATAAATCCCTTCTCTTTTTTCATTCCAATATTCATTTTGGAAAGGTGGCTCAGTTGCACACTCAAAAACTACTTTTTTTTGTAGCTCTGTAAGTTTTGACATATTACTTTTCAACTTTTAGCACAATATTACTTTTTAACTTTTGGCACAAGTGTAAAATCTCCACCGTTGTCTCTTACCTCAACTTTTCCTGATATTGTTGCAATTTCCGAGGTAGCAGAAATAATTTTTTCAAATAGAGGTGCTAGCCTATCTCGCCCGTAGGCTCTGTCTCTACCTTTAATCATTGATGATATTTTTACTGAATATCCGCTTTCAATAAAGTCTTTAACGTGAGAAAGTTTCACTTCATAATCATGCGTTGCAATGTTGACTGTGAATTTGACTTCCTTGACATCATGAATTTTGTTTCTTTTTCTTTCCTCAGCGAGTCTTTTTTGCATATCGTATTTGATTTTTCCAAAATCTCCAAGTTTGCATACAGGGGGCTCTGCATTTGGTGAGATTTCAATCAAATCAAGACCTTTGTTAAAAGCAACTTTCAAAGCTTCTCTAGTATTAACAACGCCAAGCATTTCACCATTTTCATCGAGTAATCTAACTTGAAATTGCGGGTTACTTCTGTCCAAAATTTCTTGATTTACTCTAGGTAATTTTTTGCTATTCATCTACAAAAATTAAATTGATAATATAGATATTTTGATATGCAAAATCTTAGTTGTCAAGCAGAAAAATAAAATTTTTTAGATTTTTTTGTTTTATTTGCTTGACAAATAAAAAAATTGTTTTTATCAAAGCAATCAAGAGTTGTTGTAGCTCAGTTGGTAGAGCACTTCCTTGGTAAGGAAGAGGTCGTGGGTTCGAGTCCCGTCAACAGCACCATTTTTATTTATATGTATTATGTTTGATGCAGGTTTTTGGCTTTTAGTTGCCTTTTTGATATTTTTTGCTCTAGTTTTTTCAAAGACAAAAAATATCATATCTAGTGCTATTTTAAAGTATAGGCAAAATATTGTTGATAAAATTGAAAATGTGGAGCTTCGTGCAAGAGATTCCTCCGAGAGGCTTGAAAAAATGCGTAATAAAACTGCGGAAGTTCAAGAAATTTGCCGTAAAATAGTCAATTCTGCTATATCAGAGGCAGATAAATTTGAAAATGAAGCAAAAAATCAAGTAACTTCATATCTAAATTTCAAAGAAAAATACATTGAAGAGAAGATAAAAATATTCGCCAATCTCAGAGTAATCGAGCTTAAAAAATCTATCCTTGATGGTGCTTTAGAGCTTGTTCATAAATACTTAAATGAAAAATCTAAATCGCAAGGATTAGATTTAACAGAATTTAAGCAAATTTCCTCTAAAGAAAACTTATTAAATAAATAGATGATTATAGACTTAACACAAGATAAAATCCTAGATTTTGCAAGTAAGGAAGAGCTTTCCCCTCAAACAAACTCCTCAATTGAATACCTCCTAAAAGAGCGCTTAGAAAAACTCATTTTTGCAAGCTCGCAAAGCTATATCACTCCATTTGCAATTATTGCAGTTTCAAACTCGGCAAAACAAATAGATGCAATAACAAGTGGCATTTTAAAGAATTTAAAAGAAAAAATGCTATTTAATACAAAAATTAGAATAGATGGAAGCGGGGATAGGGGCTGGTGCATTATTGATTTATCAGACTGTCTTGTGAACATTATGACACAGGAAAAATTTGATAAATATGCACTTGAGGAAATTATTGAAGGTAAATTTAAAAATTTTTAAAATTTTGCTTGCATTTTAAATTTTTTGGCTTTAAAAAAATAATATAAATTTTTGAGTTATGAAAAAAAGACCTATATCTCCACATCTTACAGTATACAAAACAATTATAACTTCTATGTCTTCAATACTTGGAAGAATGGCAGGGGCTTACACTTACTTACTAGGAGTTGTAATATTCATCTTTGTTGCATTTTCTATACAAAATCAGAAATACGCAGGTAGCACAGTCATCTCCTTGCTAGACTTTGCATCAAATGGAGTTTTGCATTCTTCAATTCTAGCGATTCTCACATTCATAAGTTTATTTGCTTTTTTTTTATATATTCTTGCAGTCATTCGTCACATAATTTGGGACTTTGGCTTTCTACTTAATCTTTGCGTTTCTAAAATAATGGGGTATGCAATGCTTTTATCTTCCTTTGTAATATCCCTTTTTCTTACTATATACATGTTTTTATTTTAAAAATTGAGCGACAAACTTTTCTCGGAATTCGAAACCTCTAACTCCTATATAAAAGACTCACTTTCAAAGCTTGTTGGAGGGAGAAGAGTGATAGACCTACTTCTCCATGCTCCTTTTGAATATCGCTCCCTCGCTATTCTTTCTGGGGAAGATGTCAAAAAACCTGAAGGTGTTGAGGTTATTCTTGAAATTACCATACTTTCTCATGAGCCTAGCTTCAAAATTAGCACTAAAAATCCATACAAAATTTTAGCAGAAATGGAGGACGGAACAACTCTCGTCTTAACTTTTTTTGCAGGAAATGCTGGCATTTGGAAAAATCTTTTTAAAGAAGGTATGAGGCTTAAAATTGCTTGTAAGTTGCAGAAATTTGGAAGCAATTATTACACAACGCATCCAAAAATTCTACCAAAAATAGACGAAGAAAAACTAGAGAGTAAAAATGGAGTTGTATCCCCTAGATATCCGCTCACTGGAAATTTAACGCAAATAATTGTAAAAAATTATATTGAAAAGCATCTCAAATTTGTCAAAAAATTCCAAAAAGACTGGAAAGAGCAGGGTTTTATGGATTTGATGAGTTTTGAGGATGCAGTTTGCAAACTTCACTCCCCGACCATGATAGAAGATGCCGAAAAAGCAAGAAAAAGACTAGCTTTTGACGAATTACTTGCAAAAAATTTAGCATTTTTGGTTGCAAATTTTAAAGCAGAAAGAGAAGCTTCGCCCATAATAAAATTAAATCAAAACTTCTTAAGTAATGTATTAAAAGTATTACCTTTTGATTTAACAGAAGACCAAACCTCCGCTCTTGATGAAATACTCAAACTACAAATAGAAAACAAGCAAAACAATGCACTTTTGCAAGGTGATGTAGGCAGTGGAAAAACTGTCGTTGCAATTTTAGCCTCAATAAACGCTGTTTTAGAGGGGTTTCAAGTTGCCGTTATGTCCCCCACATTCATTTTAGCAAAACAAACCTTTGATGCTTTTACACAAATTGCAGGTCAATTTGGAATATCAATCATTTTCTTTTCAGGGGAGGACAAAGGGAAGGCTCGAAAGGTAAAACTCACAAGTATTCAAGAGGGGAAAGGGCAGATAATCATTGGCACTCATGCACTTTTTCAAAATGATGTTTCTTTTGCACGTCTCGGGTATGTAATAATTGACGAACAGCACCGTTTTGGCATAAATCAACGACTTGCACTTTCTGAGAAGTCTATAGGGGTTAAAACACTTTTAATGACGGCAACTCCAATACCTCGCACACTTCAAATGGCTTTAATTGGGGATATAGAGACAATTTACATCAAAAATAAACCAAAAAACCGCAAAGAAATAATAACAAAAATATTCTCAGAAGAGAAATTGAGTGAGATAATAGAAGCTGTAGGGCGGAAAATTGCCTCTGGAGAGCAGGTTTATTGGGTCGTGCCGTTTATTGAAGAGGCGGAGGAAGAGGGAATTAGGCGTTCTGGCGTTTCAATTGAAATGCGAAAGCAGATTTTAGGTGAGAAATTTGGTGAGAAGCTCGCAATTGTGCACGGAAAAATGAAAGAAAGCGAGATTGAAGCTGAGATGTTGAAGTTTAAGGCAAAGGAGACGAGCATTATGCTTGCAACAACAGTGATTGAGGTGGGCGTAAATGTGCCAAATGCAACTTTAATCGTGATTGAATCTGCCGAGGGGTTCGGGCTTTCTACTCTTCATCAACTCAGGGGCAGGGTTGGAAGAGGGGATTTGCAGTCTTACTGTTTTTTGATTGCAAATTCAAAAAGTGAGACGGTTTTAACGAGATTAAAAACCATAGCAACCTCAAATGACGGATTTTTTATTGCAGAGAAAGATATGGAGATGAGAGGTAGTGGAGCGATTTTTAGCAAAATGCAAAGCGGTTTTGAAGGTTTTAAATTTGTAAAACCGATGGAAGACGCTGAACTTTTCAAATCCGCAAAATTAAAAGCAAAAGAGATTTTTAAGAAAAACCACAACCTAGAAGGCGATATAAATTATTTAATGAAATTTTACAATTACGACATCTTTATAAATTATTTTAAAGTTTAAATCTTTTTCAAATTCCTCTAAAAAATATTTTTAAAATTCTTACAATATAGCTTTTAAAATAACCATAATATTACCTACTTTTAATATAATATTTCTAAAGTAATATATTAAAAGTATTCAAAATTAAATAAAAAATACAATTTATTTTTAAAGCTTTACTTCAAAAGTTGTTGAGCTTTACTTCAAAATTCTTGATTTTTTGAAAATTATAATTTATAAAGCATAAAAATATTATTTATTTGTGTCTAATTTTTTTATAGCAGACGAAAATGTTCTTAGTAAGCAAAAAATGAAAAAAATTTTGCGAGCGAAAATTATTTTGCGAAATAGAGCTTTAAAGACAGCCAAATATCAAATTAGGGATTATAATAAAAAAGTTATTTTATGTAGCAATTATAAGCCTTTTTTAAAAACTTACGTTAAAG
>JBILVD010000038.1:0-12207 GCA_044370655.1 Candidatus Deianiraeaceae bacterium
TATAATACAATATAAAACTCTCTAAAAAAAAGGGGGGTGTTTTGTTATCTATTAAAGTTTTGCTTTATAAAAGTTAATATTCCTGCTTAAAGCGTAAAATGATTGCTTAGCTAGCATTTTAGTGTGAGTTAAAATACAAGATAAAAAATATCTTGATTTCAAAAAAAACAATTACATAATATCTAATCAATAATTTAGCAAAATAAATGTTAGAAAAAGTGAATTTAAATGCACAAGATGGTTTTTATCATTCTGCAAATGCATTTTCCTTAAACCAACCTCAAACGGAAGCAGTTTTAACTTTTGATAGACCTTTACTTGTTCTTGCTGGTGCTGGGAGTGGAAAAACTCGTGTAATTACTGCAAAAATAGCAGAAATAATAAACACAAAAAGAGCGATGCCCTTTCAAATTTTAGCTGTCACTTTCACAAATAAAGCTGCAAATGAAATGGTTGAGAGGGTTAGAAAGTCGTGCGGAATGGAGGCGTCTCAAATTAATATAGGAACTTTTCACTCGATTTGCGTGAAAATACTAAGGCAATGTGCAAACCTTGTTGGCTTTGGTAATAACTTTTTAATTGCAGACGCAAGCGACCAAAAAAAAATCATTAAGGATATATTAACAGAAATAGGTATGGACGCAAAAGCCTTTCCTCCTAGTGTTATTTCTAGCTTTATCTCTCGTGTAAAAGAGAAATTCTTCTCTCCACTTGAACTTTCTAGTAATTTATCTCACTTTCCTAACATTTACAGAGAAATAAAGCTTGATAAAATTTATGAAGAGTATCAGTCTCGTCTTCACTCGCAAAATATGATGGATTTTGACGATTTACTCTTCTTTACAACTCGTATTTTAAGTGAAAATGAATATATTTTAGAGCAGTATAAAGAGAAGTTTAAATATATTTTAATTGATGAGTATCAGGATATAAACGCACTTCAGTCTCGTTGGTTTAGGCTGCTTGCTGGCTCTAATCAAAACATTTGCGTGGTGGGAGATGACGACCAGTCTATATATGGCTGGAGAGGTGCAGATGTTTCTATTATACTTTCCTTTGCAAAAGAATTTAAAAACGCACATATAATTAAGCTAGAACAAAACTATCGTTCAACGCAAAATATTATATCAGTTGCAGAAAAGATAATATCAAATAATAAAAATAGGCTTGGTAAAAACTTATTTACAAACGAGATAGACGGGGAGAAGGTTGAGATTACTTGCTATTCTGACTCCAAAATTGAGGCAAGGGAAACTGTTTCTCGCATTGAAAACCTAAAAAAACGAGAAAGTAGAAACTTTACAGATTTTGCAATTTTGGTTAGAGCTTCAAGTCAAACAAGAATATTGGAAGAGGCATTTATTGCACTTTCCGTTCCTTATAAAATCATCGGTGGTTTGAAATTCTACGAAAGAAGAGAGATAAAGGACATTCTTTCTTATATTAAAGTAATTAACAACACGGCAGATGATATTGCAATGGAGAGAGTTCTTAAAACTCCAAAAAAAGGCTTAGGGGAGGTTAGCATTGATAAACTTTTGGAATATGCAAAAAAAAGGCAAATCTCTCTTATGCAAGCTTGTTTTGACTTAACAGGGGACGACCCATTTGCGGAAACAAAAATAATTGGAGTTAAGGCGTTTACAATTTTAAATAACTTCACAAACTTAATTAGAAAATGGAGAGAAAATGGAAAGTCTAGCATATCTGATTTTATTGCAGAAATTGTAAGAATGATTGAAGAAATTAAGTATATTGAATTCTTGAAAGAAGAAGATGAAGACCAAATAGACGCAAGAAGTGCAAACATAAATGAGCTTTTAAATTCTATGCAAGGTTTTGAAACAGTGGATGCATTTTTAGAGCATATAAGCCTTATTTCAAGTGCAGATGATGCGGGAATTGAAGGGGAAGATGCGGTTAAAATGCTCACAATTCACACGGCGAAAGGGCTTGAATTTCCTATTGTTTTTTTACCTGGTTGGGAAGAGGGGCTTTTTCCTTCCGCAAAAACACTTGATGAAGGCGGAGAGATTGGAGTTGAAGAAGAGCGTCGCCTTGCATATGTTGCAATTACAAGAGCAAGAGAAAGGCTGTTTTTAAGCCACACAAAAATGCGTATGATATATGGAGGTTTTAATCCAACACGTGAGAGTATTTTTGTATCAGAAATAAAGCACTCAAGTGCTGTTCAGTATAGAGACAAAAGTATAGGGAATGCGTCGTCAACCTTTGGCATAAATTATGGCAGAAATTATGAAATGAGTGGGGAGAGGTTTCGTGCTGGCTCTTTCTCTGAGGAGATAAAAAATGTCAAAAAATTAGATTTAATTGAGGTTGGAGTTGTGGTAAAGCATAAAATATTTGGTTTTGGTAAGGTTGTAAAAAGAGCTTCACCAAATTTATTTGAGGTAATTTTTGATGAAGATATGGAAAGAAAAACGATAAGGAGTGACTTTTTGACCTTTGTAAGAAAAAGCGATTAATGAAATATTAATTTTTTTGAATATTAAATTATAAAAAAATGCTTTTAAGCATTATTTCAATTATTAGAATTTAATGTAGGTTGTTTAGAAATTTTGATATAATTTTAAAACAAATAAAAAATATCTTGCTTTATATTAAAAATGTTTTTTAATTAAGGTGATTAATCAAAATATTAAATGCGAATTGTTATTTACCTTTTAACCTCAATTTTTAGTATTTTTAGCACTTCTATTGCTAATCAGGGAATTTATTCTCAAGTAAAACAAAGTGAGCCAACATTTAAAAGAATTGTTGTAGAGCCAAGGCAGTTAGGGCATGATCCTCGCTTTAAAACCTTTTCTTTTACTCCAAATACAACCTATAAAATTGTTACAGTTTATGATAACCCAAGTTTTATTGAATTTGATGTAAATGAAGGAGTTACTACAATCGTAAATCCAAAAAAAACCGCATGGCAGTTGCTTTCATCTGGAAATAGGCTTTTTATCAAACCTGAAGAAAGTGATGCAGACACTCAAATTACAGTGATGACAAACAAAAGAATTTACTTTTTTGAAATGTATGCAAAAGAGCCAGATAGTAATTTTGACAAAGACTATTCATTCTTTTTTAAGTTTAAGTATCCAAGTGAAGAAGAATCAAAAACCATAAGAACATATGCAAAATCTATATTGCCAGATGTTGACCAAAACCCGTGGAAGTATAACTTTAACTATACTATAACAGGGGAGGACTCGTTGTATCCTGTTAAAATTTTTGACGATGGAGAATTTACATACTTTGAATTTCCAAGAACCGCAAAAATGCCAGCTATATTTGCAGTTGATTCAAATGGCTTTGAGTCTATAGTCAATTTTAGAATAGTTGGAGAATACTTAATTGTGGAAGAAGTTTCAACTAGATTTACCTTAAGAAATGGGGCTGAAATAGTTTGCGTATTTAATGAAAATATGTATAAACCAAAAAATAGTAAACGCCAAAAAAAGAGAGATTATAGTTATGAAATTGAGCAATATAATAATGAAGAAAGAAACACACAAGATAGCATGATTTATAATTAAATGAAAGCTCTTAGATTTGTAAAAAAAGTAATGTTTGGAATTATAATTTTACAGATTGGAGTTTTTATTTTTATTAAGCAAAGATACAGTGAAATGGAAAGAAAAAATCAAAAACTTGAAGATGAAATAGCAAAAATTATAAATGCCAATAATATGCTTAAAATCAAGTTGACAACAGTTCAAAATCAATATAGAGTTAGACAGCTTGTAACAAGATACGCAAGTGAGTTTAAACCAATTAAACCGAGCCAAGTTATTGAAAAAGAAAACATATGACAAGACAAGAAGTTTTAATATATCAACCGCAAAAAAATGCGATGCAATCTGGTGCTTATAAGGCATCTCTTTGGTTTGTAAAGTTTGTCAATTATAAAGAAGAAGATGAACGCTACATATTCAACCTAATGAATTGGGAAGGAGGCAAAGATACGCTTAAAACAATTAATCTCAAATTTGAAAGCAAAAAAAAGGCAATTGAATTTTGCGAAAAACACGGCTTTAATTATAAAGTAGAAGAGAGCTCCAAGAGAATTATTAAACCAAAATCATATGCTTCTAATTTTGTTTAAAAATGCCATTTGATGCCTTTCGTTTCAAAGTTTTTTCAAGGAGGGTTTTTATTGTATCAAGCTTGCAAATTATTGGTTTTATAATTATAATTGCAAGGCTTTTTAAGTTTCAAATTCTCGACTACAATTATTTTAAAAATAGATCAGATGGAAATAGAATAAAATCTAACATCATACCTCCCGCAAGAGGGTTAATTTTTGATAGAGATGGTAAAATAGTGGCAGAAAATAAAGATTATTACCGCATTATTCTTAAAAAATCTGGTTATAAAAATGATATTTTAGAAATAGAAAAACTAGCAAGAGTTTTAGGCTTTAAACAAGATGGTAAAAGAGCTTTAATGCTTGAATACAACAGAAATAAAGGACAAAAAGAATTTATTATTTATAGATATTTAAACAGAAAAGAGCTTTTGAATGTTGAATTTAACTTACATCTTTTTAAAAATATTTCTGTTGGAATTGGAAGTGCGAGAGTTTATTCTAATTCGTTTTCTCTTTCTAACTTACTTGGTTATGTAATTCAAGTGCCAACCTCGGAGGCTAAAAAGAAGAAATATATAATCCACCCTGATATAAAAATTGGAGCAGAAGGATTAGAAAAGATATATGATAATGAATTAATTGGTAAGGCGGGATTGGAGTATTTTGAAGTGAATGCATCAGGTTTTAAAATTGCCGAGTTAACAAAAGTCTACCCTATTAATGGAAAAGGTTTAACCTTTAGCTTTTCTTCTAAAATACAAAATTTTGCATATCACATCTGCAAAGGTCTTAAGTCTTCAGTAGTTTTGATGGATGTAAAAACAGGTGAGATTTTAACAATGATTTCAACTCCTTCATTTGACATAAACTTGCTTTCTAAAAAAGTTGATACAGAAACTTGGAATTCTTTAATAAATGACCCTAAAAAACCATTAGTTAACAGGCCAATTCAATCGGCATATGTCCCCGGCTCAATTTTTAAGCTAATTACGGCCTTAGTTGCACTTGAAGAAGGAGTAAATCCGAAAGAAAAGGTGGCATGTACGGGAAGTGCAATAATTTATGGAATGCAAAGGAGATGTTGGCTTAAGGCAGGTCATGGAAAGCTAGATTTACACAATGCAATTAAGCATTCTTGCAATATGACATTTTATAATATAGGAACAAAGTTTGATGTTTCTAAGTTTTATAAAATTGCAAAAGAATTTGGAGTGGGGGAGATTTTTGAAGATTTTGAATTTAAAAATCAAAATAAAGGCATAAATCCTAACGATAAATGGAAAAAAGAAAATCTTAAAGAGCCTTGGTTTTGGGGGGATACGGTCAATCTTGCCATAGGTCAAGGTTTTGTAAAAATGACAGCTTTGCAAATTGCAGTTATGATGGCTCGCATTGCTTCTCTTGGAAAAATGGTTGAGCCGACAATTCAATTTGCCCCCAGTATAGACTTTAAGGAAATTAATATCAATCCTGAAAATATTAAATTTGTCAAATCAGCACTTTTTGATGCAACAAACACAGAAGGGGGGACTTCTTATTATTCACGAATAAGAGATAAAGGGCTTGAGTTTTGCGGTAAAACTGGCACAGCGCAGGTGGTTTCGAAATTTTTGGAAAAACATGAATATACAGAAGCAACAAGACCTCACGGAATTTTTGGTGCATTTGCCCCTTTTGAAAATTCTCGTTTCTCCGCAGGTGTAATAGTGGAAAATGGTGGATTTGGTAGCTCTGTTGCCGCTCCTATAGGTAAAAATTTACTTCACTTTGCACAACTTCTAGACTTAGGCAGAATAAATGATGCAAAAAAACTCGCAAGTAGCCTTGGTATTAATTTTGATGAATTATGAGAATTGTGGAGAAATACATACTAATTTCCTTGCTAAAAAACTTTTTAATGACAACATTTTTATTTATATTCCTTGCTCTTTTGACACGCGTATTTCATTATTCTAGTTTAGTAACGGAAAACAACGGAAGTATTATTGATTTAATGCAAATTTTACTTTTAATTCAACCAAAAATAATAACGATTTTAACTCCTTTTACATTATTTATTGCAAGTTTTATAACGTACAATAGCTTAATTCAGTCCAACGAACATATTGCTATATATAATTTTGGAATAAATGAATTAGGAATAGTAAAGCCTTTTTTCTACTTATCGGGAGTATTATTTTGCATAATTTTTCTATTCTCTTCAATTTTAGTGCCTGCATCTTACAATAAAATGAATGTCATACATACTGAAATTGCACGCAAACTTTCCAGTTCTATACTAAAACCAAAGGAGTTTATTAATCAAAAAAATATTCTTGTGTTTATTAATGATGTAGATAGTAAAAAAAATGCAAAAGGAATTGTATTAATTGATGAGAGAGACCCTAAGTCTAAAACCGTTGTAATTGCAAATGAAGGAAAGATAGGTTTTGATGGCAATAAAATATTATTTGATGCGGAAAAAACATTTGTATCTCGCAAAACTGACTTTAGCCCTGCCCCTTTGGTTTCTAATTTTGAAGAATATAAAATATCATTTTTTGTAGATAACTTATTTGACAAGGTAAATGAAGAAGCATTAATCATTTCAAGCGCTGACTTAATCAAAAAAGTATTTAAAGGTGAAAAAAAATTCATAAAAGAGTTTAAAGTGCGTTTTGGGTGGGCTTTTTTTACAATATTAATACCATTTACCGCTGTTGTTTCAATGCTAAAGTTCTTCAATTTTACTAGAAATAGAATGAAAATATCTCACATTCTTATAGCTATTTTAATTTTTGGATATGTTGTTTTATCTGGGTTGGTAGGGGAAAGTCGTTTTAACTCCCCTCTTAAAGATTTATTTTTTTATTATTTAAATATTTTCTTGATATTTGCTTTTCTATTGTTTAAATTAAAGTTAAAAAATTTTGGTTAGATTTTATGTTGGAAGTTTCTTTAATTCATTATGTCGTGCTTTCCGCAATTTTATTTTGTATAGGAGTTTATGGAGTTCTTTTTAACAGAAAGTCTGTAATTGGCATTTTAATTAGCACGGAAATCATGCTTCTTGCTTCAAACATCAATTTTGTTGCCTTCTCGGGGTTTTTGCAGGATATTACAGGTTATTTATTTGCTATATTCGTTCTTGGAGTTGCGGCAGCAGAGGTTGGTATAGGGCTTGCTATTCTTGTAATTTACTTCCGCTCAAGAGGTAATATTTCAATAAAAGAACTTAACACAATAAAAGACACAATATGATTACATTAAAAGGCAAAACCGCTATTATAACAGGTGCCACGGGAGGAATAGGGGCTAATATTACAGAAAAATTCTTAGAAGCGGGGGCTAAAATCCTTATTTCAGGGACAAATTTAACCAAATTAGAAACATTTAAAGAAAGCCTGCTAACCAAATTTAGGGATGCAGAAATTTTGATTAAGCCTTGCAATTTAGGTGAAAAGCTTGAAATTGAAAACCTTATGAAAGAAGGAGTTGAAATGCTTGGAGGAAGGCTTGATATACTTGTTGCAAATGCGGGCATTACAAAAGATGGTTTAATAATTAGAATGACAGAGGAAGATTGGGATAATGTTTTAGATGTAAATCTTAAATCGTGCTTTCTTTTAAGTAAAGATGCTGTTAAAATAATGATGAAGCAAAGATACGGTAAAATAGTGCTCATTTCTTCTGTTGTTGGGCTTTCTGGCAACCCAGGGCAAGTGAATTACTGTGCTTCTAAAGCAGGAATTATTGGTTTTGCAAAATCTCTCTCTCAAGAAGTTGCCAGTAGAAACATTACCGTAAATTGTGTAGCACCAGGTTTTATTTCAAGCCCAATGACTGATGTTTTAACTGAAGAACAAAAAAAATTGATACTTTCCAAAATTCCCACTGCAAGGTTAGGAAGTGGAGGTGAGATTGCTAATGCCACTTTGTTTCTTGCTAGCGATATGTCTTCTTACATCACAGGTCAAACGATTAGTGTAAATGGAGGAATGTATATGTAAAGGTTTATTTAGCCTGAATACTTACTTCATTGTGATAATCTTTCAAAACCTTAGGAATTGTAATGTCGTTTTCAAAATCCTGCTTTGAGCAAGCAAGTAAAAGTGCAAATATTAAAAATCTAAGCTTCATATTTTTTAAATAAATCTCCAAAAATTAAAATCATCGCTCCCACAAAAATAAAGCAATCTGCTAAATTAAAAATGGGGTAATGCCAGTTTTTTATATAAAAATGTAAAAAATCAATCACTCCTCCAAGTGTAAGCCTATCAATAGTGTTGCCAACCGCCCCTGAAATAATAAGCATATAAGCAAAAGAAAGCAATTGAGTTTTTTCTCTTAAAAATAAATAAAGCAAAAATAATGATATTGCAATAGCAACTACCGAAAGTAGAACTCTTCCATTTTCAAGCTCCGAAAAAAAACTAAAACTAACTCCTGTATTTAAAGCTAATGTAAAGCTAAAAAATGGTAAAACAGGGTAAGACTTTAAAGGTTTTGAAGTTAAAAACTCTGTCATAAATTGTTTTGAAATTTGGTCTAAAATAATGCATAAAGCAAGCAATAATAAATTGGTTAAAATAATCCTTTTATTTTGCTTGAAATTTAACCTAATATCTTTCATAACTTCTTGAATAAAAATTAAGATAAAGAGATTTTTTTGTAAAGCAAGTATTTTGTTAAAAAATATGAATAAGGGGGATTTTATCCATTTTGTTGGAATTGGCGGTGTTAGTATGAGCGGTATTGCAATTGAGCTTGCAAGACAAGGTTTTAATGTTTCTGGCTCCGATGCTTCTTCTTCAAATGAAAATGAGTATCTTAAAGAAATAGAAAACTTTGGGCAAATTCGTCTTTTTGGGGGCGGGCATGACGCTGAAAATGTTGACCCAAATACAAAACATATGGTTGTTACTTCAACAGTTTCAAGCAAAAACCCTGAAGTAATTAGGGCATATGAATTGGGGATTAAAATTTTACAACGCTTTGAGGCGGTTAATTTAATTGTTAAAGAATATAAAAATAGAATTGGAATTTTTGGAGGAGCGGGAAAAACGACAACAACAGCACTCTCTTTCTTTTTATTTCAAAGCGCAGGGCTTTTGCCTTCTCTTTTTTTAGGGTCTGTAATGAAAAATTTAAAAAGTAGCGTTCATATTGAAAAAAGAAAGGAGTTTTGTATTTTTGAAACAGACGAATCTGATGCAAGTTTTCAGGAAATGGAGATGAATGCAGGAATTTTTGTTGCAATGGAGAAAGATCATTTAGAGCATAAGGCATACTCTGGAAGTTATGATAAAATGAAGTTATGCTTTCAAAACTTACTTTTAAAATTAGCTTCTCAAAACTCCCCAATATGTTACAACGAAGATAGTGATGAAGTTGAAGAAATGGTAAAAGATATTTTAAGTGGATATCAAAACAAGAAGTCATTTTCTTTGAAGAATAAGAATGCAGATTTTTACGCAGAAGGATTTAAATTTACATATGGAGGAATGAGTTTTAATATATTTCATAAAGGGAGGATTTTTATAGAAAATACTTTTATGCCTTTAATTGGGGAATTTAATGCCTTAAATGTGCTTGGTTCGCTTGCAATGCTTAGCTTTTTTGTAGAGCTTGATGAAGTTAAATTTGCTACTTTAAATTTGCGTAGTTTTGAGGGTATAGACAAAAGACAGGCAAAAGTTGGTAAATTCAAAAATTTTGATATAATAGATGATTATGCACACAGTCCTCTAAAAATCAAATCAATGCTTGCCGGATTTACAAGATACGCCAAAGAAATTGGAGCAGGAGTTCTTCCTATTTGCGAAATACACAAAATATCAAGGCTTGAAAGCATGTATGAGGCTTTTGTTTCAAGCTTTAATTCTATTAAATTTCTTGTATTGATGGATGTTTATCAGGTTGCAGGTTATGAAGAAAAATCTCAAGATTTAATTAAATTTATTGAAGATGTTCAAAAAGAAAATAAAGAGATAGAAATCATCTATATTCCTAATAGATACTTAGCAAAGGGCTTAAATGAGCTTATAAAAAGAGAGGAATTTAAAAATAAATCTTTAAACTTTTTGTTGTTTTTTGGAGCTGGGCTTTCAAGTAAATTTGCTAAAAAAATGGAAGATGAGCTTAAAAAACTAAACAGAGAATATTACTAACTTTCAAGCACATCTTCAATTTCTAATTTCGCCTCCTCTAACTGCTTTTTACATTCATCATAAAGCTTCTTTGCTTGTTTGATGCTTTTTGATACTTCGTTTAATTTTAGGTCATCTTTTTGTAAATTCTCTAAAATGTCATTTAATTCTTCCATTTTGGCTTCAAAGTTCTTCATATTATTTAAGTATTACAAAATGTATAGCATTTATCAAAAGTTAAAAATTTTTAAAATTAATTTATCTCACGTTCAAGATAAATTTATTATTTGCAAAGAAATTCTATGCAAAGCATTTTCAAAGCCTAGAATGTATATAATTTCAAAAACTCCGATTGAAGAAAGTGTTCCAATCAAGCAACCTCTAATGGCGGGGAGGATTTTACCTAATGCAAAACTTTTTCTTTGCAAAAAGTCTTGAAATTTACTTCTAGATTGTATTCTCCATTTTTTTTCATAAATTCTAGAATGATGTTTAACTCATCTTTATTTTCTAAAATTAGATTTTTAGCATCTTCCTTAACTTCAAAATCGTCCTCAAAAACTTTAAACTCTTCTCTCATATCGGAAATGGTTGTGTATCTATAACGAATTTTAGAAACCGCCCTTGCAAGCCTTTCTCTTGATTTAAATTTCTCACCTTCTTCCTCAATTTTAGATAGTATGTAAGCTTCATCTAGGTTATTAATAAAATGATGATTGATGTTTTTTAGTTTTTCAAAATCAAAACGAGAGGGGGATTTACTAATGCCTTTTATATCAAACTCTTTAATCATTGCGTCATCATTTAAAATTGCATCATTTTCACTTCCCCAACCAAGACGAACAAGATAACTCCTTAAGGCCTCAGGGAGATAGCCCATAGAACTATACTCCTCAACAGCCAATGCCCCATGCCTCTTAGATAACTTCTTGCCGTCTATACCATGAATTAAAGGGATATGACCAAAAGATGGAATTTTAGCCCCTAGTCCTCTATAAATGAGAATTTGCTTTGGAGTGTTTGTTAGATGGTCGTCCCCTCTTAAAATGTGTGTAATTTTCATAAAAATATCATCACATACAACGGATAGCATATAAACTGGTGTGCCATCGCTCCTTACAATTACAAAGTCTTCAATCGTGTTAGAGTTAATTACAACTTTACCTTGAATTAAGTCGTCATTTATTATATCATCATTTTGTAAAACACGCATTCTAATTACAGGTTTAACGCCTTCTATAGGGGTTTCATCGCCTTTTGAATATTTATGAATGTATCTAGTTCCGTTTTTCTCTGCCTCTTCTTTTCTTCTTGTAATTTCTTCGGGAGAAAGGTAGCAATAGTAAGCAAATCCGTTTTCAATTAATTTTTTTGCTTCATTTAAATGTTCCTTTATTCTTTTGCTTTGATAGATAACTTCTTCGTCCCAATTTAAACCTAAAAATTTCAAACCGTTTAGTATTGAGTTGTAAGAAGATTCGCTATTTCTTGCTGTGTCTGTATCTTCAATTCTAAGCAAAAACTTTCCACCCATTTTTTTAGCAAAAAGATAGTTAAAAAGAGCTGTTCTTGCAGTTCCTATGTGTAAATACCCCGTTGGAGAAGGGGCAATTCTAACCCTTACTTCTTGTTTCATTTTGATTATAAATTTTAGTATATCTTAAATTACGTATTTATAAAAAGCAAGAAGATAAGGCGGGAAAATTTAAAACTTGTTGGATAGGTAGTATTAATTCCAAATTATTTGATTTGCAATAACCTAAAACTCTTGCTTTTAAAACTCTTGCGTTGTTTATTTTAAAGTCATGTAATTCTTTTGGGGGCTTTATAATACCTTGCAAATTTCTTTTTAGGTTGTATTTTTCAACCTTAACTTTTTGGTATATAGGACTTTCTTGGCTTACTTCTGCGGTTTTAAAAAATTTGTATAAAGTCTTCATAATATGTGTCATCATTTTTTTAGGTATCCTTAAATTT
>JBILVD010000096.1:0-3325 GCA_044370655.1 Candidatus Deianiraeaceae bacterium
ATCTTTTAGGGGTAAAAATTCCATCGCCTCCATTGATTTAAGGGCTATAAAGCACGGAAGAAGTAGATGTTTCACTGATTCATAAACTCGAAAAAGTCTGCATTTGTTTTGGTTTTATCCATCTTTTAGGGGTAAAAATTCCATCGCCTCCATTGATTTAAGGGCTATAAAGCACGGAAGAAGTAGATGTTTCACTGATTCATAAACTCGAAAAAGTCTGCATTTGTTTTGGTTTTATCCATCTTTTCAAGTAAAAATTCCATCGCCTCCATTGATGTCATGCCAGAAAGCACACGGCGAAGCATCCACATTTTGCTTAAAATTTTTGGTTGCATCATCTCCTCCTCTCTTCTTGTTCCTGATTTTAAAATATCAATAGAAGGGAAAATTCTTTTATCTGCAAGCTTTCTGTCAAGCACGATTTCACTATTTCCCGTTCCCTTAAATTCTTCAAAAATAACCTCATCCATACGAGAGCCTGTGTCTACAAGTGAAGTTGCAATTATGGTTAGGGAGCCTCCATTTTCTATATTCCTCGCCGCTCCAAAGAAGCGTTTTGGAGCCTGCAAAGCGTTAGCGTCTACCCCCCCTGTAAGCACCTTACCTGAAGAAGGAAGAACGTTATTATAAGCCCTTGCAAGCCTTGTTATACTGTCTAGCAAAATCACAACATCCTTGCCCTGCTCTACCATTCTTTTTGCTTTTTCAATCACGATTTCCGCAAGCGCAACATGCCTTTGGTAGGGCTCATCAAAGGTAGAAGCCACAACCTCCCCTTTAACAGAACGCATCATGTCTGTCACCTCCTCTGGTCTTTCATCAATTAAAAGCACTATAAGTTCAACTTCAGGGTGATTTATTGTTATAGAAGTTGCAATATTCTGCATTAAAATCGTCTTACCAACACGGGGGGGAGCCACTATTAAAGCCCTTTGCCCCTTACCAATTGGTGCCACAAGCTCAATTACTCTTGTGCTTAAATCCTTCTTATTGCCTTCAATTTCAAGCTTTATCATCTCTTTTGGGTATAGGGGAGTTAGAGTATCAAAATTTGCTGGCCTCCTGTATCTTCCTGTCAAAACAACACCATTAATGGCGAAGATTTTAGCAAGTGCAAAGTATTTTTCTTTTTGTTTTGGCTCTCGAATAAAGCACTCTATTGTATCCCCCGTTTTAAGCCCGAATTTCTTGATGAAATTTGATGCAACGTATATGTCATCAATTTTAGGAGCATAATTTGCTGAACGAGAACGTAAAAAACCGAAGCCATCTTGCATAACCTCTAAAACGCCCTCTGCTTTTAAAAAAAAGCCTTTATTAAAAAGATGCTTCAAAATGCCAAATAGAAGCTCTTGTTTGGAACAACCTGCAAAACCGATTGTGTCTCCCTTTTCAAACTCCGCTAAAAGCTCTTCATAACTCTTTTGCCTAATATCGCTCACTAAAATTACTCTACTTTCATCAAAATTGGAGAAGTCTAACTCTACTTCTTCATTTTGAGGCTGATTTTGATTTCTACGCTGAAAGTCGTGTCTTTGCTCTCTCTTTTCGTTATTGTTTTGGAAGCTTCTTTCCTCGGAAGTCCTCGTATTATTTTGTGTGAATGTCATTATAGAAACTAGGTTGTAATTATTTTATTAACTGTGATTTAATTTGATTTACATAATATTAATAAATGTAAAAATCATTTTGTCAACAGGAATTTTAAAGAAAAGTAAAGGTTTCGTGATAAACTTGTTTCTATTTTTGTTATTTATTTAAAAATTGTGGGCATTTTATTTGTAATTTATGATTATGTTGAAATTTGGAGAATGTAAATCTCGTCTACCGTTTCATAAAAAAGCCTCAACCATTCTTCAAGTAAATCGGAATTGCATTGTTAAAAATAGAGCCTAACTGGTGGCGATTTCTTATTTTATCTTATTTTAGCATAAAGCATTTTAACTGCCTTCATATGTTGCCTTGATTTAATTGGTTTTCAAGGCTGTTTTTCATATTTTGTAATTAGTATTTTGTGATAATAAAGTGTTTTGGTAAAGTATTTTATTTTGTAATTTAATAAGTAAAATATATAGATTTAATTTAGAGAAAAAAATAAAATATATTGACTTTTTAGTATTTTGTTTTTATTGGTTCGAACTTAAATTAATTAGATTAATGTAATAATATATATATGATGGATTTTGATGTTATTAACACAGTAAAAGTTCTTTCTTACAAAGATGGCAAGAGTTATGGATACGGAATTTTTTTTAATCAATATGGAAAGAAAGTATATGAAGGAGGGGTTAAAGATGGCAAGAGTTATGGATACGGAATTGTTTTAAATCAATATGGAAAGAAAGTATATGAAGGAGGGGTTAAAGATGGCAAGCCTAATGGATACGGAATTGTTTTAAATCAATATGGAAAGAAAGTATATGAAGGGGGGTTTAAAGATGGCAAGAGTGATGGATATGGAATTTTGTATGATAAAAATGAAAATAAAGTATATGAAGGGGGGATTGTAAATGGTAAAGCTCATGGATATGGAACTTATTATTTTGGAAATGGAGATAAATATGAAGGGGAGTTTAAAGATGGCAAGAGTGATGGATATGGAATTTTGTATGATAAAAATGAAAATAAAGTATATAAAGGGGGGTTTGTAAATGGTAAAGCTCATGGATATGGAACTTATTATTTTGGAAATGGAGATAAATATGAAGGGGGGTTTAAAGATGGCAAGTCTACTGACAAGACGAATATACCAATGATGGATATACTTATTGATTTTTCATCTGAAAAAACTAATAATACTATAGATACAAATCAAAATACAACCTTGCCATTTAACAATAATAATACTCTTGATTGGTTATTTGACACTATAGATACAAATCAAGATACAATCTCACATCAAATATTTAATTTAGAATCTGTAAGTAATATTGCTTCGACATCTACAAATACTACTGCTAGTAATGATAATCTAAATAGCAAAAGAAGCTATGAAGAGGAATACACATCAAATAAAAAAATTAAAGGGAATACTCCTGAATATCTATTTAACAATAATAATACTCTTAATTGGTTATTTGGCACTATAGATACAAATCAAAATACAATCTCAAGTAATATTGCTTCGACATCTACAAATACTACTGCTAGTAATGATAATCTAAATAGCAAAAGAAGCTATGAAGAGGAATACACATCAAATAAAAAAATTAAAGGGAATACTCCTGAATATCTATTTAACAATAATAATACTCTTAATTGGTTATTTGGCACTATAGATACAAATCAAGATACAATCTCAAGTAATATTGCTTCGACATCTACA
>JBILVD010000039.1:0-11599 GCA_044370655.1 Candidatus Deianiraeaceae bacterium
ACGACTAACTTCTTTATGAATATTTTATCTTCCCTTTGTTCTTATAGTTTAAATCCTACAAAACCAAAGATTGATTTAAATAGAATTGTGGCTTAAACGAAGTTGGGGTTAATAGACTTCTTGAAAGAGATATAATCTTAGACTTAGAGGCAAAAAGTGCTGTTTTATTTTAATCTTTCATAATAGGAACAATTATGAAATTATAAGAATATTGTGAGTGTTTTATTTTACAAACTTTTGTCTTTGCTTACGTTGCATACTTTTTACTAATATAAAATATACGTTTATTGATGAATTTATTATAAGTTATATACTCTTTTCGGTATTTCAAAGCCTTTAATAGAATAATGAATTGAATTTTTTAAAACCTTAAAAGCTCGTTTATTGATGTCTTCTCTCTAGTTTTTGAATCTACTTTTTTAACAATAATTGCAGCGTAAAGGCTCACTCCATTTGCGGAAGGAACGCTACCTGGAACAACAACAGAGCCAGCGGGAACTCTCCCATAAAAAATTTCACCCGTCTCTCTATCAATTATTTTTGTACTAGAGCCTATATAAACACCCATGGAAATCACGCTTCCTTCTTCAATGATAACGCCCTCTGCTATTTCGCTTCTAGCACCGATAAATACATTATCCTCAATTATAACGGGCATTGCAGATGCAGGCTCTAAAACGCCTCCAATTCCAACTCCACCTGATATGTGGCAGTTCTTTCCAATTTGAGCACAACTTCCTATTGTTGCCCAAGTGTCAATCATTGTTTTCTCTCCAACATATGCACCAATGTTAATAAAAGATGGCATAATAACAGCGTTTTTACCTATGTAAGCCCCAATTCTTACTATAGCTCCCGGAACAACTCTAAAACCAGCAGTTTTGAAGTCTTTCGTTGAAAAGTATGCAAATTTTAACGGTATTTTATCGTAATATTTTAATCCATATGAATTTTCAAGGTTAGTAATTCTAGCACTTACATCTTTTGCACAGTAGTAAATTGATGTTGCATCTTCATTTAAGTAGTTATCAAAACCAATGCTCATTGTGCAAGATGTGGAAGACTTCATATAAATTAACATAGCTTGCTTAATAAAGTCGTTTACTATCCACTTTCCATCAATTTTTTCGGCAGAACGCAACTCTCCGCAGTCAATTTTATTTATTATTTTTTCAACATATGTTTTATCTTGCCTCGAAAGAGAAAAATCAGGTTTTGAAATTTCTTCTAAAAGTTGACCAATTTTGTGTTTTATATCCTCTTTTTTCATAAACTCAAAATAAAGCTTTTTAGATAAACGATACTTTTTTTATTAAATGTCAAGTGGTATTTTTATGTTGCAAAAATATATAAAAAGCCTGTTTTTCTATTTGCCTGTTTTATGTTTTTACCTTCATTACTTGTTTAATAAAGGCGTTTAATATAATTTCAGATGTTATGGAGAGAGATGCGGAAGCGATTTTATTTAAAAGCATATTTTTTATTTCAAAATCAACAAAAAAGTCTACATTTATCTCATCTTTATTAACCTCAATAATCCATTTATTAAAAAGTTTTTTAAATGTATTTGTATATTTTTCCCTCACTTCAATTTCTGCTTTATTGCCAGATATTTTATATTTTATTTGAGATATGTAGGAAACTTTAAATATTGAGAAAGATATTGCTATTTCAGCCTCAATTTCCTCATCTTTTTTATTTAGAATTTTTGAGTAAGAACAATGCGGGACAAAGTTTTTATAATCATCAACATTTAAGATTATATCTACAACTTCATTTAATTCTAAATTAGGGTTTGAAATTTTTTTAGTAATTCTTCTTGTTGGCATTTATATAGCAAAAGATGCGGTAAGTTTAATACCTTTGGAGACAATTTCTAGTTTGGGGGTTTTTCTTTGAAATAGGCTAATATCAACAAAGGCTTTTCTTGAACCAATTAAAACTCCAGCACTTATCTCATATGTAGTTTTTATATTTGAAGTTAAGTCTTTTTTCTTGAGACTGAAGCTTTCATCCGTGCCTTCTAAAATAGTTACAAGTTGATTAAAGGTTTGACCTAGACCAAAGCCTACATATGGAGTAAAAATTGTTGAATTGTCTAAGTCTATGTATAAACTACCTATCACGCCCATTTGCCTTTCGGTGAAGTATGCTTGATATATTTTAGTTGATGAATCGCCATATGTGTCTGGGTCTTGAGGAGTTGATGTTTTGTAGTTTCTAGAAAATGTGATGAAATCTATTTTTAAATCTGTTCTTAGTAAATAAGGTGTTTTATATCCAAATGCCATCATTCCTCCAATTTTCTTGCTTGCAAAATTTACATTTTTTTTTAAAATTATGTCGTCTGCCATTTCTTCAAACCCATTCGGGACTAAGAATAAATCGTTAGGATTCGTGACATCTATTTTACTTAAACCAGAAATTGTGTTTTTTGTAGGCAAAACAAAGCCAATTGTAATATAAAATGAACTTATATTTCCTCTCTTAACCTCTTTATGCCTATATTCAAAGGCTTGAGCTTGAGTTGTAAATATAAACAAAAAGATTAAAACTGTAATTCGCATATTCATCATCTATCAATTTCACCAAATACAACGTCAAGTGTTGCAATTGCAGTTGGAACATCCGCTAAAGAGTGATTTTTTAGCATAAAGTCAAGCCCTTGCAAGTGTGCAAACCCAGGAGAGCGCATATGGCAACGATAAGGCTTATTGCTTCCATCTGCTACTAAAAATACTCCAAACTCCCCTTTTGGAGCTTCAACGCAAGCATAAACCTCTCCTTTAGGAACATGATACCCTTCTGTAAATAGCTTAAAATGATGAATTAGGGCTTCCATAGAATGCTTCATTTCTTCTCTTTTTGGAGGAGTGATTTTATGATTTTGTGTCATAATCTCCCCAGAAGGAATTTTAGCAATACATTGCTTTATAAGTTTAATTGACTGCCTCATTTCCTCAACACGAATTAGGTATCTATCGTAACAATCTCCGTTTTTACCGATTGGAATTTCAAAATCAAGCTCATCATAAACTTCATATGGTTGTGATTTTCTTAAATCCCACTCTATCCCTGTTGAGCGAAGCATGGGGCCTGTAAAACCCCAATCCAGTGCTTGCTCTTTTGTTACAGGGCAAACGTCAACAAGTCTTTGTTTAAAAATCCTGTTTTCTGTTAGTAAAGTTTCCATATCTACAATTTTTGCCTCAAATTCATTTGCAAATTTAAGAATATCGTCTAAAATTCCATCTGGTAAATCCCTAAATACTCCCCCTGGGCGAACATATGCGGAGTGCATTCTAGCTCCAGAAACTCTCTCATAAAATTCCATCATTTTTTCCCTTTCTTCAAAAAGCCACAGAAGAGGTGTCATAGCTCCAACATCTAAAGCACCTGTGGTTATACTCATTATGTGATTTAAAATGCGTGTAATTTCAGAGAATAAAACTCTTATAAACTTTGCCCTTCTTGGAACTTCAATTCCTAATAGTTTTTCTACCGCTAATGCAAATGCATGTTCTTGGTTCATGGGAGAGCAGTAGTCAAGCCTATCAAAATAAGGAACTGCCTGAAGATAAGTTTTATGTTCTACTAGCTTTTCCGTCCCACGATGAAGCAAGCCTATGTGGGGGTCTGCCCTTACAACCGTCTCGCCATCTAACTCTAACATAAGACGCAAAACTCCGTGCGCTGCTGGGTGTTGAGGGCCAAAATTCATTGTTATGTTTTTTGTATGAGAAGCTTCTTCTACGGAATGGCTTTTAGGAAGGAAAGGGTCTTGAAATTTAGTCATATAGATGTAAAGATTCCAAATCATTATATAAAATTACATTTGAAAACACTTGGTTTGGATTTATTTTAAAAATCTCAAACGCATTGTTGACAATTGGGAAGTAAAATAAAATATCGTTTATGGTTCTTGATAAAACCATTGCAATTTTTTGAGGAGTGCAATCTGCCTGATTAAACATTACTCCAGCATTATTGTTGATTAAAACCATCGCATTTTTTAATTGATGATTATTTGAAGATTCAGGCATTGGTATAATAATTGGAAAGACCTTAGAAAGTGCAACCTCAATTATAGAGCCTGCCCCACCTCTTATTATTGCAATATCTGCTTTCAAAAGAATTGATGGTATATCTGGAAAAATCGGTTTTATATCTAAAATAATGTTGCTTATTTTAGAATTTTGATATATAGCGAGAACTTTTTCAATCTCTCCTTTTCTTACTTGATGATAAATCTTGAATGTTTTGTAAGGAAAGGATTTAGCAAGAAAAATGATAGCAGGAGGAACGACGTCAGAGAAAAAGCTAGCCCCCTGCCCTCCGCCTGTTATCATAATTGTAATTTCCTCTTTTGTTGCAAGGTCGTAAATTACCTTCCCATGAGACCTCTTCCAAACTCCTTCAGGTAAAAAAGATGGAAAACCTGAAGTGACAAGTTTAGTTTTTATCCTCTTATAAAGTTTTTTGGGAATGTATGCTGTGTCTGGAAAAGAGAGTAAAACTGAATTTGAAAGTGGGGCAAAAAAATTATTTACCTTACCTAAAATCACATTTTGTTCATGAATTATTATCTTCCTAAATGTTAATAATCCAATCATAAGGGGAATGAAGGAAACATAACTTCCAAAGCCTATTATGATTTTAGGTCTTGCTTTTAAAAATGTTAAAAAAACTTTAAATATAGTTAAAAGCAAATTTTTTGTAAATTGTAGCAAGGAATGAGAATGTGAGAATGGTGCGATTGGAGTTATGATAATTTTGAAATTTGGTGAAAAGAAAAATCTTTTATTTAAAAATAAGGTCTCGTATTTCTTAAATCTTTTATCTGTTATGAAGTAAACTGTTCTGCCCTCGGATATTAAATTACTTGCTATCTTCATTGCAGGAATGATGTGCCCTCCCGTGCCCCCTGTTGTTAAAACTATGTTCCTACTTGGCCCTCCTTTCGTTAAGTAACGCAATTTATAAATGCGACTTAGCATCTTATTTGCGTTAGACTTAAAAATAACCAATTTTTTTAGCTTTGCTTCATTTTGTGTAGACATCTGTGTAAAGTTCTTTTAAATTTGGCTCACTTGAACTGATGGAAAATTGAACGCATTCTTCAACTTCAATCTCAACCTTGTCCTCTATTTGTTTTATTTCTGCCTCTGTTAGGATTTTACTTTCTAAAATATGTTTTTTTAACAATTCTATAGGGTCTTTTTGCTCTCTTGTCTGCTCAACTTCGTCTCTAGTTCTATACTTTGCGGGGTCAGACATTGAATGCCCTCTGTATCTATAAGTTTTCATTTCAAGTAGAATAGGGCCTTTACCACTTCTTGCATAGTCGCAAGCCTCTTTAACAGCATTTTCCACGGCGAAAACGTCCATTCCGTCAACTCTTTTGCCAGGTATATTAAAACTTTCCCCTCTCTTGTAAAGTTCTTGAATAGAAGATGCACGAGCAACTGAAGTTCCCATTGCATATTCATTATTTTCTATAATATAAACTATTGGTAAGTTCCATACTTTTGCCATATTGAAGCTTTCGTAAACCTGCCCCTGATGTGTTGCTCCATCACCAAAAAATGCAAGTGCAACTTTTGATTCTTTGTTGTATTTGTTTGCAAAAGCAAGTCCCGTTCCTAATGAAACTTGAGCTCCTACAATTCCATGCCCTCCATAAAATCCGTTTTTAATGTCAAAAAGGTGCATGGAACCTCCTTTACCACGAGATATTCCAGTTTCCTTGCCAAAAAGTTCTGCCATAACTGCCTTAGGTTCAGTTCCTGATAGAATGATGTGTGCATGGTCTCTATATGCTGTTATAATTTGGTCTCCCTTTTCAATTGCCTCATATGTCCCGCAAGCAACTGCTTCTTGCCCAATGTAAAGATGGCAAAATCCCCCTATATAACCTTTACGGTAGTAATCTCCTGCAACTTCTTCAAAACGTCTTATTAAAACCATTTTATAAAGTAAGTTGTGCATTTTAGTCTTTTTATTTTCTCTTGACATTTTAGCCATAATAAATTCTATTTACAATAAAAGCTAATTTTTAAGAATAGTCAAGCAAAAAGTATGGTTTATTTTAGGAAATTTTTTCTTTGGCTTTTAGTTGGCATTTTTTTAAATGCTAATGCAAAAAGTCCAAGTGATGTAATTGGTGAAAAGTTAGTCTTTTATGCTGAAAGCTTCATAGGTCTACCATATGATACAATTCCTATTGGTAAGTATGTGCAAGATGGAGTTATTATTGATGATAGCTCTTTTGATTGCATGTCTCACACATTTCGTTCTTTAGAGCTTGCATTGAGTAATAGTGAAGAGGAAGCTTTAGAGAATGCACTTTGGGTAAGATTTTTAACAACAGGAGAGAGAGTTGGAAATAAAGTTAAAAGTTATGGAAATAGGTTTGAATATGGTGAAGATATGGCACTTTCTGGCAAGTTTGGAAGGCTTTTATCTTACGAAATAGGAAATTTGGAAATTACATATAGCGAGAGATATAAAGCGGGAGTTCCATTCGTTCCAATAAAAAATATTAAAATAGATAGTCTTAAAACTGGGGATATAATATATTTTACAAATAAGAAAGAAAGGAGAAAAGCTGGAGAAATTGTTGGGCATTTAGGGGTGATAAAGAAAGAAGGTGAGTTTGCTTACCTAATTCATGCTTCTGGAGTAAAAAACAAAGGCGGTGAGGTGAAGAAAGTTTTGCTTGAAAATTATCTAAAAGAAAGGCAAAATATTTTTGAAGGTATTTTAATTACTCGTTTATGAAAATTGGAAGAATAACAATTTATACTCTAATTTTTGGAGCTTTTTTGATATTTGCAAATATAATTTTTGAAACTTATCATAATTTTTTTAACAAAACGGGAGAAAACGAGACTATAATATTAAGCAAAATTGTAAAGTTTGACCTACCAAAAGAATGTGAGTTTAGGGCTATTTTGCCTAATGAGTTTGCGGGAGGGGAGAAGGTTTTGATTGAAGCTAAAACGGAGTGTGAATCTATGGTTATTGCAGTTGTGGGAAATAGTTTTGCAAATAGAAAGGCTAGTAAAAAATTTGTTAAACTTGCATCAAGAGAAACAAAGTCACAAGAGGTTGTAAGGGAAGGAAATTCATCAAAATTTAACATTCACACAACTGCTATTTTAATTGAAAGGGGGGATAAGGTGAAAATATCAATAGAAAACTTAAATAAAAAACATGTATAAGCTAATTTACAAACTTTTCTTGCAATTTTTACAACCAGAAACCGCACATAGGTTGGGCATTTTTGCTCTTAAAAACTTCTCATTCATCTTTAAGCAAAAATTTAAAGATGAAAAGATAGATTTTTTTGGTAAAAAAATACAAAACCATCTTGGAATTAGTGCGGGGTTTGATAAAAATGCAGAGGCTATAAAAGGCTTGTTTGATGTGGGTTTTGGTTTTGTTGAAGTTGGAACCGTAACTCCTCTACCTCAATTTGGCAACTCTAAGCCTAGAATTTTTAGAATTGGGAAAAACGAAGGTATTATAAATAGAATGGGGTTTCCTAACCTTGGCAGTGATGTTATTTTAAAAAATCTTATTAATTTTAATAGAACTAAAAAAAATAATCAAATTGTTGGCGTGAACATAGGAAGAAACAAGGAAGGAACGGAGGAAGATTACCTAATTTTAATAGAAAAATTTATAAAAGAGGCAGATTATATTACAATTAATGTATCATCACCAAATACCGCAGGTCTTAGAGGGCTTTTAGAAAAAGAACCTTTAACACACTTCCTGCAAAAAATATCTCAAAAAAGGGAGCAAATTTCAATTAAAAAACCATTTTTTTTAAAAATCTCTCCAGACGTGAACCTAGAGGATTTAAATTTTATATATGATTTAATTGTAAAAAACAAGATAGAGGGCATTATTATTGCAAATACAACGGTCTTGCGTCCTTTTGATGATATAAAAAATATAAGAGAAACGGGGGGCTTGAGCGGAAAGTTTTTAAAAGACAAATCACTAGAAATGTTAAAAGCGTGGAATAAGATAAATAAATCTAGTATTGTAACAATATCAGTTGGTGGAATTGAGACAAAAGAAGATGTGCGTGAGAGAATTGAAAATGGAGCGGATTTTGTTCAAGTTTATACGTCTTTTGCGTTTGGCGGGGGAGAGATTTTAAGGAAGATTTTAACTTAAAGTTTCTTAATTTTATTTAAAAAAAGAGTTTATTAAGTCTAACTCCTTTAATCTATTTTCATTTTTTTTTAAACTCCAAATTGCATTAGAAAGTGCAACTAAGTCTGTCCCTTTTTTGATTAAATCCTCACAATTGCTTGAATTCATTCCTCCAATAACGCAAACAGGTGTTGAGCTATTTGTTTTAAAAATTTCTATAATTGAAGCTTCGCATCTTGTAGCATGCGGTTTTGTTTTGCTTTCAAAAAATGCCCCAAAAGATACGTAATTTGCTCCAAGTTTTGAAGCCTCTAAAGCACGGTTAATGTCGTTATAGCAGCTTACACCGATAATGCCCTGAAACTTACGCCTAATTTCATTTACACTTCCATCAAGTTTGCCAATGTGAAGTGCGTCTAAGCCATATCTTGAGGCAAGGCTTGCATCATCATTAATAACAAAGTTTGTGTTAAATTTGATGCATATCGGTTTAAGTATATTTATGGCTTCTATTACTATCTCTTGGGAAACATTTTTTAAACGTAATTGAAAAAATGGGACGAATGTTCTTTTTAAAATAAACTTTAAATCTCTTGCAAAATCGGTTAAATTTATAATTTTTTCTGGTGAGATTAAGTAAGCCCCACGATTTATTTTATATCCTAAATCCATAAAATTCATTCCACTTTTTTGTTGAACTGAAGAAGTCTCTTAAGTCTAACATTTTATATTTTAGCATTGCTAGGCGTTCAATTCCTACTCCAAATGCGAAACCTGAATATTCATCTGGATTAATGTTGCACTCTTTTAAAACGTTAGGGTGAACCATTCCTGCTCCCATAACCTCTAAAAAGCCATTTCCTATGTTTATATCAACCTCTGCGGAAGGCTCTGTAAACGGGAAGAAGCTAGGTCTAAGTCTTACTTTAACATCAACTCCTGTAAAAAACTCCTTAAATAGCCTGTCAATCATCCAAAGTAAATTACTCATGTTAACATCTTTTGCGACGTAAAGGCATTCAAGTTGATTAAACATAGGTGTGTGAGTTCTGTCAAAATCACATCTATAAGTTCTACCTGCGGAAATTAATGCAAAAGGTGGCTTTCCCGCCTTCATTCCCCGAATTTGCGTGCAGGAGGTGTGGGTTCTTAAAAGGAAGTTTTCGTTGTTAGGGTCTAAAAATTTTAGATAGAAAGTGTCGTGCATTTCACGAGCAGGGTGATTTTTTGCAATATTTAAAGCATCAAAATTATAATAGTTTGTTTCAATTTCGGGCCCTTTTACAAAAGAGAAGCCATACTTTTGCATAATTTCAACAAGTTCGTTTATCACAAAAGAAATTGGGTGAATTCCTCCATTTAAAGCTTTAAAGGAAGATAGAGTTATATCAATTCCTTCTTTTGAAAGAATTTCCTCCACTTCTTGCCTTCTTAAAAGTTCAATTTTTGACGAAAAAAGCTCTTCAAAAGACGATTTGATTTTATTAATCTCTTCCCCTTTTGCTTTTTTTTCATCTAAAGGAAGGGACTTCATATCTTTAAATTGACTATTGCAAAATGCATTGAATTCTGATTTAATGTTTAATGCTTCATGTTTTGTTTTTGCGTTTGATATTAAATCAAAAAATTGTGTCATAGTTGATAAAATTGCCTCAAGGAGTTATCCAAAAAATTTGATATATCTCCAAAGTATAAAACTAAAATAATAGATGTAAAAAAAAGCAAGAGAATTGCTATTTTGCTTTCAATGGAAATGGTTATTTTGTCTTCGTCTTCATCTTGCTTACTTTTGAAAAACATAACATTGGCAACTCTCCAAAAATAAAGAAAGTTTAGCAAAGCTCCAAGAAGCATGATAAATACAAACAAGTAAGAATTTGCTTTAATTAAGCCGAATATTATAGAAATTTTTGTAAAAAAGCCTAGGGTAATTGGAACTCCAACTATTGAAGCAAGAAAGAAGATTAAAAAAGTTGTTGCAAATTGAGATTTTTTTGCAAGATCGTTAAGATTGTGAATTACTGGAGTTTTAGACTTTGTAACTTCATACAAAATTATGAATAATGCGGACTTTGATACTACATTTGAAATTATATGTAAAAATGCACTTCTTGTAAGTTCTTCAATTCCAAAAAATATTGGAAACAAAGAATATGAAATTTGAGAAATTGTAGAATATGCAAAAATTTTCTTTAGGTTCGTCTCGTAAAGGCTGAAAAGTGAAAACACTAACACTCCTAAGATGCATAAAGTTAAGATGACATCTTTAAGAAAAATTAATTCTGTTGAAAAAAATTTACTTAGGAATGTAAAAAATCCGAAGAATGTTACAAGAGCAACAACTCCAGAATAAAGAGGTAAAACACTTGACGGAAAATGTTTATAAACAAGACCTACCCAAAATGAAAATGGAAATATACCTAGCTTGATTAAAAAACAAATTGAAAAGAAGATTAAAGGTATTTTGATGTTTAATGTTGATTGACTTTGCAACGCTTCAATTACTTTTGTAAAATTTAAGTATCCAGTAGAAAAATATAAAAACCCAATTCCTATAACTAAAAAACCAGAGGCTATAACCCCCAATGATAAGTAATTGAAGCTAGCAAAAGAGCTTCCCTTCCCGCCAAGTGAGATTAAAATGTATGTGCAAATTGCGAGAAGTTCGAAAAATATATAAAAATTGAATAGGTCATTTGTTAAAACGATTGCCACTAAGGCTCCACACATAATTTGAATTATACAAAAAAGTAGGTTAAAATTAAAAGTCTTGTTAAAATTTCTAATAAACCCGTGAAAAAAGATAGAAAAAATAAAAACTATACCTAATATAAAATTCAAGATAAAGGATTTGAAAGGATTTAAAAGGTATTCTATGCCGATTTCTCTTGCAAATCCTCCAAAAATATAGCTAACTTCATGACCTGCATTCCAAATTTCTAAAAAACCAAAAATAAGAGCTGTGAAAGATGTTGCAATAAAAAGTGCAGACAAAACCCTCTTATTTGTTATGATTATTGATGTAAATCCGTTCAATAAAAATAAAATGAATGGTAGCACTATTGTCATTTATATATAAATTATTTGGTGCCCCTAGACGGACTCGAACCATCACAACCACGAAAGTTACCAGATTTTGAGTCTAGCGCGTCTACCAATTTCACCATAGGGGCCTACTTGTTTTAAGTTTTATAAAAAGTTTAAAAATGTCAAGTTTTTTTTAATAATGTGATGTTTTGTTATGTTTAACTAAAGCAAAACTCTTGCTTTTAAAACTCTTGCGTTGTTTATTTTAAAGTCATGTAATTCTTTTGGGGGCTTTGTAATACCTTGCAAATTTCTTTTTAGGTTGTATTTTTCAACCTTAACTTTTTGGTATATAGGACTTTCTTGGCTTACTTCTGCGGTTTTAAAAAATTTGTATAAAGTC
>JBILVD010000097.1:0-3131 GCA_044370655.1 Candidatus Deianiraeaceae bacterium
GAGACAACTTGGCAAGATTAAACAGAAGAACAAAGAGATATAGCAAATCAAAAGAGATGTTAGAGCTGACGCTCTACATCTTTTATAACAAGGAATTAGCATTATCTACTATTTTTTGACAATGCCTTTGTTTTTAGCAATGCCATGAAAAATATTAAATTTTTTGCTTGCTTTTTAAAAAATACTATATTATAGAATTTATTGTAAATATATTCCTCGGTAGCTCAGCGGTAGAGCAGTTGGCTGTTAACCAATTGGTCGCAAGTTCGATCCTTGCCCGGGGAGCCATGATTTCTTCCTTTAAAATCAAGGCTTTTCTCAAATTCTAACTTACACAAAAATGAAACTGAAATTTCTTGTGTCCGCCCTGTGTCCGTTTTTAGCAGATAAATACTCTTTTAAATTGACAAAAATAAATATTAATAAAATTTAATATTTTTCACTTGACAAATATTGTTTAGTGTTTTATAAACATAACAATGTTTTTAAAGGTTATGAATAGTAATAAAAAATTTAGTGAAATCGTGAAAGAAGCGAGATTAAAAATGAATATAACACTTAGAAAGTTTGCAAGTGAAATGGCTTTGAGCCCAACATTTGTCAGTAAAATGGAGGCGGGTGAATATGACCCTCCAAAAGAAGAAAATATTATCAAAATAGCAGAATTCTTAGGGCTTGATAAAGACGAGCTTCTTGCTAAGGCAAGCAAGGTTTCAAAAGATGTTCAAGACAAAATTTTAGAAGCACCAAAGCTTTATGCAAGCTTTCTTAGAAAAGTTGATAAAGAAAAAATAGAAGAACTTTTAAAAACATTAAAATAAAGTATTATGCTTATCATTTGTAAGCAATTTTATGACATTTTATTAAACATTTTTCCATTTCAGGCAAACAATCTTCTACTTTATTACCACAATTTAAATTATTTGGACAATTGTTGACACATTTTAAATATATCTCATCACTTACTTTTGTTGCAGGAGGTTTGGGTGTATGGAGATTTAAAATGGTGATATTGTAAAGCTTTTCTAAATTATCTAAATCATCTTCAAGACTAGGAATGTTTAATTGTTTTCTAATAATATTTGAAATTTTTATATGTTTTGAATTACATATAATTCCTTGAGAAGAAATTTGATGAGGATTATTTTTATTAAATAATAAAAGATATGCAATGATCCACATATCAAAAGTTGGTCGTGAACCCATTACGGAGATATTAGTTATATTGCTGTGAATAAGTGGAAGAAATTCATTGAAGTTTGTGTGATCTATACATTTGTTAGCCAATTTACTTATTCCAAGAAAATCCGGCATAGGAATAACCTCTCTCCCATAATCCAAACCAATAAGGTGTAAAATTTCTATGTTGAGATTTTCGGTATAAATAGAAATTTTTAAAATACAATTTTCTTGAGTACACAAAGCATCTTTATATTCATCAGGTAAGTAAACTTTTGCTTTGTGTTTTACATTCCTAAAAACATGCTTAATAATTGCATCAGAAAATCTTATATTTCCATTTTTTTTCTGCATTTGTTTCCAAGAATCAATATCAATTTCCAATACATCAAAAAAAGTCTGGTATTTGTTATTTAAAAATCTATTTTCTACTCTTATCCAATTTCCCTTTTTAAGACTCTTTCTACTCTTATCCAATTTCCCTTTTTAAGACTCAGTAGGAATAATTCTTCAGGTGATTTTTTTGGTATGATAAATTGATAAATACCGATTACTCCAGCTATGAAGCTTATTGCCGCAACTATGATGCTTATTATTTTCACTAATTTTGTTTTAAAGCCTCTAATATAACAGATGACTTTCTGAATTATCATTATTACCATAATTAACTTGTTTAATAAAAGATATGTATTATATCAAAAAATAATTTGTCAAGTTTAACAACCCAAAACATCCGCTTTAAAACTGAAATTGAAAAAAGAAATAAAGCAATCCTTTCACTTTCTCTTTTAACGACCCCTAGAATTTCCGCCCTGCAAAGTGCAAGAGTTGGAAGTGTAAAATACTTTAAGCAATTTGAAGCTTACGCCTTCGTTCAAAACCCTAATCTTGTAAATACCAAATTTGCAAGGAATATTATGGCTTATTTTGTAGGAAGCTCACAGGACATTTATGACAATGTTTTAAATTGGCAAGAGTATTTAAAAACCAAAGGCTTCAATGAAAAAGACCCTCTATTTCCTAGAATTACCCCAAGCTTTACACCCGAAGGCTTGCAAATTCTAATTATGGAAAAGGAGTTTATTAAATCGCAAACAACGATAAGAGAAATATTCAAAAAGAACTTCACAAGCAATAATTTGCCTTACCTTAAGCCTCACTCCTTTAGGCATGCAATAGTTAGAAAGGCTCTAATTTCACCTAATTCACCTCACTTAATTTCCGCTCTTAATCAAAATATAGGGCATACATTAGATGTAGGCACAATTATAGCAAGTTATGGCACAAGACCAGAGCACGAAAGGGCTGGAATTTTAAAAAGGTTTATGCTTGAAAAGTGAAAATATTTAATTTATAACTTTGAAAAACAACTGCAAAGTCATATGTTAAAAGAATATATAGAAGAAATTCAAGAAATAGATGTTAAAAACGCAACAGAGCATACTTATAGAAGCCCTTTACAAACCCTCTTAGAGAAAATAAACTTTCCAAACCTAAGTAAGTATATCGTTCACGAAGGAAAGGATAAAAACCTAGACTTAGAAGGTACGCCTGATTTTTTTATTTACAAAGATTATGCAACTCTATTTAAAACTTTGGTGGGATTTGTTGAATGTAAAAAAATTTCTTATAAACTGGAAAATTTAATAAATTCAGACCAAATAAAAAAATATTCCAAAACTGCGGAAAACATAATAATCACAAATTATAGAGAATTTATTTTGCTTCAAAAAGGCAAAACAACCGTACAGGTTAATATTCTTGATAAAAACTTACAGGAAGTGCAAAACCCTAACAAAGAGGCGGATTTTAAAAACCTGCTAACAACCTTCTATTATTACGAATATCAACACATAAATAACAAAAAATCACTTGCAGAAACTCTTGCAAATTCAAGCTTTTATTATTCTGTATCTCTTAGAGATTTTGTAAATTTAAAGCAGGAAGAAAGT
>JBILVD010000098.1:0-3080 GCA_044370655.1 Candidatus Deianiraeaceae bacterium
CTTTTAGCACGATTTAAGAGAAAAACCAAACGATATTCAAAATCCATTGAAATGACTTTCTTAAGCCTAAAGTTGTTGTTTAAAAAATTAAATAATGTATGTTAATGATTTTCAATGCCTACTTTCAATTCTAGGGACATGCTTATAGAAATTAGTTGAAAGTTTTGCACATAATTGATTTTTCAATTTTTCTATTTCATTTTGAGGAGTTTTTATTTTACAATAACCTAGTAAAAAAATCTCAAACCATCGTTGTTATCTAATTTTAAAGGTTTTCCTCTTTTGTTAAAAAAATCCAAATCCCCGCTCTCATCTACAAAATACTTTTCCATTGACTTTTAAATTAGCCATATATAATATTCTAAACACGGATAATTCTATTTGTCAAGTCATAAAACGAGCTAGTCTGATAAAAAGATAATTTTACTTGAAATATATTTTTTATTAAAACATATTTTTTTAAATTTGATTTGTTAAAATATGAAATACGCCTTCAATCATAAAATCTTTAAAGCTTATGACATTAGAGGAATTTTGAGCGAAGATGAAATTTCTGATGAAGCTGCCTTTTTTGTTGGATTATGCCTTGGAAGCTTAGTAAAAAATGGTAAAATTGCCATTGGGGGGGACGCAAGGGAAAGTTCAAGCAGACTAAAGTTGAAGGTTATAGATGGGCTTTTAAAGATGGGTATTGACGTTATTGAAATTGGAGTTATTCCAACACCACTTTGTTACTTTGCCGTGCCTCATTTAAAAGTTGACGGAAGTGTGATGATAACAGGAAGCCACAACCCTCCAACATACAATGGATTTAAAATAACTTTAAAAGATGGCTCACTTTCTGGGGAAGATTTAAAGTCTTTCATAAAAATTGCATCAAATGGAGTGCAGCTTGCTAAAAACAAAGGTAAATTTGAGGTTTTTGATATTAAACAGAACTATATAAAAGAAGCACTGAAAAATTCTACTTTCAAAAAAGATAAAAAATTAAAGATAGGGATAGATGCGATGAATGGAAGTGGAGGGGAAGTTTTGAAAGAAATTTGCAAGTTAATCCACTTTGATTTTGTAATAAAAAACGCCGAAATGACGGGAGACTTCAGCAAAATTTTGGCAGAACCTTCAAAACCTTCTAACGTTGAAATATTAAAAGATTTTTTAGCAAAAGAAAATTTAGATATAGTCTTTGCTTTTGACGGAGACGCAGACAGAGTGTTTATGATAACTCCAGAAAAAGTTTGGTATGGAGACGACCTAACTCTATTTTTAGCATACAATATATTAAAAGAAAACGGAGGAGGGAGAGTTATTTTTGACGTAAAATCAAGCATAGTACTTGAAAGCGAGATAAAAAAACTTGGAGGAGAGCCGATTATCTACAAAACAGGTCATTCTCTTATAAAACAAGAATTAATGAGAGTAAATGCAATTTTAGCAGGAGAAATGAGTGGTCATATCTACATAAACGATGGTAAGTTCTACCCATTTGATGATGGAATATATTGCTTTATTAGAATTTTAGAATACCTAACCAAGCTTGATAAAATTCCATCTTTTCCACTCACCTACAAAACTCCAGAATTAAAATTAAATGTTAAAGATAAAGACTTATTCTTAAATCAGTTAAAAGAAAAACTAGAAAGTCTTAAACCAACAAAAATTTTAGAAATAGACGGAATTAAGGCTTATTTTGGTAAAAATGATTACACTTCTTCTATACTAGCTAGAAAGTCTAACACTGAAGATAAAATAATCGCAAGAGTTGAAAGCTACGACGAATTAGAGTTTAACAAACTTAAGTCCTTGCTAGAAACAATGTAAGAAAGGAGGCACATAAGCTTGCCGTCTCTGCCCTTAAAATAAATTTACCGAGGCTTATTTTATTTGCTCCAATCTTGATTAACGCCTCTCTCTCTTCTTCACAAAACCCACCTTCAGGGCCTACAAATATATAAACCTCCTTCGCATTTATGTTTGCAATTTGGTTAAAGTCAAAATCTGCTTTTTCATCGCAAAAAAGTAAAAAAGAATTTAAAGGAATTCGGTTTAAAAATTCCTTAAATGTGCAAATAGGATGTATATTAGGTAAATTCATTCTTCCACATTGCTCCGTTGCTTCTTCTGCTATCTTCTTAGCTCTTTCTAAAGAAAAATGAGGATTTGTCGTATGTTTTGTGATAATAGGAAAAAACTCGTCAACACCAACTTGCGTGCATGAGTTTAGCACATCTGCCACTAAATTATTTTTAATATTTGCAAAAACTAGATTTATTTTAATTCCAGCCTTTATATACTTATTTTTTACTAATTTTACAGGATTTACCAAAGAGAAATTTTTTTCAAGCAATAAAACCGCTTCAAATTCTCCATCATCTTGATTAAAAATAAATATCTTATCTCCCGTTTGTAACCGTAGAACAGATTTTAAATAATGCGATTTATCCTCATCTAACTTCACCTGCAAGCCTATATTAATTGAATTTGATATAAAAAGACGAACTTTCATTTTAGAATGGGTCGTAAGATGATTTATATTTATGATACATCATGTTTTTACACTTCATAAATTTAGACTGCCTAATCAAGAACATATCAACCAATAAAGGCTCTTTTTGACAAATAAGGTAAGAAACTCCATGAATAAATCCTGCAACAACAACCACCTTAAAATCAGAAGTTGCAATAAAATACATCATGCTGCCAAGTAAATTAATTACAAAATACATATAAGTCACTCCAAAAAGCATTGGGGGACGGGTAAGCCCTACAAAGAGAGCATCGTTTCTCAGTCCAGACATAATCATAATGTATATTTAAATAATCAATAATGCAATTTTCTATATTTGTCAAGAAGATTGTCATTTCATTTCATAATATTGCATTAATTTTAGGCAAAATTTGGCGTAACTCCTCCTATATCAATAATTACACAAAGGAATATTCCCTTTTCCACTAATTTAAGACTAAGGTTTAAAAATGTATAATACTATCCTCACCTTTTTGCATAACCTTTTTGCATAATAAAGACTCAATAAAAGACAATTTCTTTCTTTAATACGAGAGGCGAGAGTTTAGAGGCT
>JBILVD010000099.1:0-3077 GCA_044370655.1 Candidatus Deianiraeaceae bacterium
ATTAAAAGCTCAAGTATTATGATATTGCTTAATAAGGAGGAGGTATTATCTGTAATTATTTAGCAAGTCCTAAATCGCAACAAAAATGATTTTTTATGGAGTGAGGATTGGCAAGATTTTATTATAACTTTTTACTAATTTAATTGTAAATTTCTTTTAATTGCATCTCCATTCCATTCACATCAATTAGGGAAGGTGTTGTAAAGCCGATGTGGGTTGTTATTATGTTGCTTTCCATTGCTTTTGCTGTAAACGTCTCTGCAAATTCTTTTAAAACGATGCAAATAAAACGACCGCTATCTTCGCTAAATAAGTATTTTATGATGGAAATTCCCCCTGTTTTTTCTGCTAAATTAAGAGTAAAGCCTATATCATTTTTGCCTGCAAGTGCCATCTCGGTTAAAGTGCATAAAATCCCTCCGTCTAAAACGCTAGCACAGGCGGAAAGTATACCCTCTTCAATCATGTTTCTCACAAAATCGGCGTTTGCTTTCTCGGTTTCAAGGTTCACTTTTGGGCAAGCTCCTCCCTTTATCTTCTCAATTTCGTTTGAATATATGGTGTTGATGATGTGCCCTTTTGTTTCGCCTACTAAAAAAATGAAGCTTTCGTCTGTTTTTAGCTCGTAGGTGCAGGATTTTATGAAATCTTTCATTACCCCAACTCCTCCAATTGCGGGAGTTGGATTAATAGGGCGATTTTCCGTTTGGTTGTAAAGGGATACATTGCCTGAAACGACTGGATAGTCTAGCTTTTTTGAAGCCTCGGTAATTCCTTCAATTGAAGCCACAATTTGCCCCATAATCTCTGGCATTTCTGGGCTTGCAAAGTTTAGGCAATTAGTAATTGCAAGAGGCTTTGCTCCAACGGCGGAGATATTTCTATAAGTTGATGCAACGGCCTGTTTTGCTCCTTCAAAAGGATTGGAAAGGACGTATCTAGGAGTGCATTTTGTTGTCACTGCAAGCCCTTTGTAAGTTTTATACTTCCTCTCTTTAACGCCCGCTTCGCTACCTATAAAGTCAATGATTGAACAACCTGATTTTTCTGCTTTTTGCATTAAAATTTGGGACTTTATAAGGTTTTTATCAGTCTCCACAGCGGGAAGAGCAACTTCATATTCCTCCCCAAACCCCACAACTCCAGCATTTGCCTGCCCTGGTCTTATAATAGACTTATTTGAAACGCCTGTGTCGTATCTCTCCCAAATAAATGATTTATCAATCATATCGGGGCTTTTCATTAAGGTTTTAAGAACTTCTAAAACATCTGTCTCTTTTTTTGTGATGGAGATTTCCGTTCTATTGTCGGTTTTTATCTCATATGGGCGATTATATATAGGTGCTTCATCTGAAAGTGCGTGAATTGGAAGGTTGCATACTATCTCCCCCTTCTCTTTTACTATCATTCTTTTTGTGTCAGTGATTTCACCGATTATAGAATAGCTCAAGCCCCACTTATGCAAGATTTCCCGTGCTTTATCCTCCATTTTATCGTGAAGTATCATTAGCATTCTTTCTTGGCTTTCTGAGAGCATTATCTCGTAAGCATTTGCAGTTTTATCACGAAGTGGAGCAAGGGAGACGTCAATCTCTATTCCATTGTCTCCCTTTCCTGCCATTTCTGCACAGGAGCAGGTAAGCCCAGCGGCACCCATATCTTGAATAGAGAGAACGCACCCTGCATCCATAAGCTCTAAAGTTGCTTCAATTAGAAGTTTTTCAACGAACGGATCCCCTATTTGGACGGTTGGTTTATTTGCTTTTGCGTTAGAATCGAAGCTATCGGAGGACATTGAGGCTCCGTGAATTCCGTCTTTTCCTGTCTCGCTTCCAAAATATAAAACCTTTGCTCCAACTTTATTTGCGGCAGAGTAGAAGATTTTATCTCCCTTTGCAAGCCCTATAGCCATTGCATTTGTTAGGTTGTTTGTATTGTAGCTTGCATCAAAGGTGCATTCTCCTCCTAAAGTTGGCACTCCTACGCAATTTCCATAAAAACCTATCCCAGAAACGACTCCTTTTAAAAGTTCTTGTGTTTTTGTGAGGGAATAGTCTCCAAATCTAAGGGAGTTCAAGGTTGCAATTGGTCTTGCTCCCATGGTAAAAACATCTCTCAAAATTCCTCCAACGCCTGTTGCTGCCCCGTTAAATGGCTCAATAAAGGAGGGGTGGTTGTGGCTTTCCATTTTAAAAACTATAGCATCTCCGTCGCCTGCGTCTACTATTCCTGCATTTTCCCCTGGTCCGCAAATCACTTGCCTGCCTGTGGTGTGCATTTTTTTAAGGTGAATTCTTGTGGTTTTGTAAGAACAATGCTCGCTCCACATAGCGGAAAATATGCCAAGCTCCACAAGGTTTGGTTCACGGCCGATAAGAGATATGATTTTACTGTATTCTTCCTTGTTTATTTTGTGTTTTTTAAGGATCGCTTCATCAATTTTAACGGCGTATTTCATAATTTTAATTTGCATTTGAGAGGTTTATAAAATGGTTTTTTATATTTGTAAAGAGGGGAGAAAAATATTTCTTTGGACTTGCTAAATAATTACAGATAATACCTCCTCCTTATTAAGCAATATCATAATACTTGAGCTTTTAATCTAGCAAGATAATGTCTTAATCTACAATTAAAAGATTCAACTAAAGATATCTCTACTTTTGTAACTATATTCTTTTCTGTAAATTTATAATAAGAATAAACAGGGTTACCATCTTTAGCTAAATACTTTATATTGTTATATCTTTCTTTCAATCTAAATACTAAATTAAGCCAAGTTCCCTTTTCTGCACTTACTGCTTCAAAACCTATTAACTTTAATTACTGTCCATATCTTTACTTGGTTTATTTTTTCCTCCCTACATATGTAAATAACTCATCTGCTTCAAGTATTTCAATAATTTGTTTATCTGTTATTATCTTCTCTTTGTTTTTCAAATCTTCTAACTTCTTACCCAATTTTTTTATAAAATAAAATATATAGCATATCCCTAAATAGTTGATATTTTTCTATTACACAATAAATCATCAATTAACTCATAAACATCGTTATATTTATATTTATGATTTCTATAAAA
>JBILVD010000112.1:0-3060 GCA_044370655.1 Candidatus Deianiraeaceae bacterium
GCGGGCAGGGAAGGGTGAGGGCCATTCGCCATTCGCTTTTCGCTATTCGGATCAAGATCGTTCTACGCGAACAGCGAATAGCGAACCGCTTCTTAAACCCCCCGTCCTTGAAATAGAGGGCGGGGGTTTTTTTTGCTGTCACCCCGGGCCCGTTGGCTAGGCTCAGGACAGGGTCGGTCGAAGGGTGCGGGTGAGCTACTTGAAGCCAGTGGCTTGAGGCCAACAGCGAACAGCGACCCGCCCGAACTTTTCAATACCTTGGCACCTACCTAAACACCCAAATACCCCATACAATGAAAACCATTTGCCCCCCCTTGTCCTTTTGCTGACCATTGCCATCATCATGCTCGGTGAGATGAGGGCGGTGGGGCAGACGATTGCTCAAGGTACCGGATGTTCAACCGCACCAATAGCATCAGGAACCTGTGCAACAGCCATAGGTGGAAGCGCACAGGCACTTGGTTCTGGAGGCATTGCCATTGGATCATCGGCATACACCCTCAATACCGTTACAGGGGCAATGGCATTCGGTGTCGGTGCTCAGGTTTATGCAGAAGGAGGAATGGCAATACATAATCATGCCTATGTCAGCGGAAATTATGGTTTAGCCATCGGTGAGTTTGTCAAGTCAGACGCATCCAGGGCCTATGTCATAGGTCGAGGGCCTGATTCTTACCTCACAAACAGCACATCAAATTCTATCATGTTCGGCATGAATAGCACAGTTCCCACATTATATATCAGTCCATCTGTGAGCACCTCCACCTGGGGCAATGTGGGCATAGGCAGCATCGCACCTGATGGCCTGCTGCATCTGCTCAATCGTAGCGGTGAGAACACCGACCTGATACTTGAAAAGGCCGCTGCGCAGAGCGCCAGACTCATATTTGACGAGGCGGGCACACAGAGCGCCATGTTGCGGTACGATGCAAGCGAGGACCTGCATGCCGAGAACTTAAAACTCAATCGCGACATTTACCTCAATGTCAACAACAACAGCTCACAGGTTCCTGCTATAAGGATACAGGGCACTGTAGGAACAACAACGGATTTAGACGACTTTCCCCGTGTTCATATCGGGTCCACGAGCAAAGGGGCTGACCTATGGGTGCTAGCAAACGAACAACTTGGCATTGCCGAGGACGTGGCCCGTTTCGGGGTGAGCGATGTGACCTTCACAGGTGCCTCGGGCGAGTATGTCTCAATTACGAATCAGAACGATAACGATGCCGAATTCTCGGGGGGATTCGTGGGCCGGACCAGTAGCCAAGAGGAGGCCTTCTATCTGCGCGGTACACTGTTGACCAGTGGCGCAGATGGCGGCAACAGGCCGGGCATGCTGTTCGATGTGGCCTCGCTCGCCACAGGCACCATCAACACCCGCCCGTTGTTCCGATGGACAAACGATAACACCATTCAGATGCAGATGGTCAATAACGGTGATCTGGGCATCGGTTGCGGCAACACATTTGTGCCCATGGGGCGCCTGCACATTCGCAACGTGAACGGCAACAACACTTTGGCCATACACCGCGAGACCAGCTATAGCGGGGCCCTCCGCTTCTATAGTTCGACCAACACCGAAAGGGCAAACCTGGTGCTTGATGCCAACAACGACCTCACCCTTGCCGCACTTACAAGCAACCGCGACATCATTTTCTCTACCGCCCCAGGGGGCGAACAGATGCGCATTGATGGCAGCACCAGCCGGGTGGGCATCGGTACCACAACCCCAAGCGGAAAGCTGCATGTGAATGGGACTGTGTTTATTACAAGTTTTGCAGCTCCTGGTGGAGATGCAAGTGATCACGACATCGGAGTAGATATTGATAACAATCAATTAATTGATTTTTCTTTGTCATCAGCGCATTTTAAGCACAACATCACTGACATTGAGTTTGACAAGGAGGCTTTTCTAAACCTCAGACCAGTTGATTACACATGGCGTGAAGCTTGTGGAGGTGGGTCTGATGTTGGTCTGATTGCTCAAGAGGTGAATGAGGTTTTTCCCGTACTTGCCACCAAAGGATTCAAGCGCACATATCTTGAGAACGGAGATATGGTTCGCGATTCACTTGGAATTCCAATAGTGGATTCTACTCAGATGGAAGTACGAGGCGTTCGTTACCATAAGCTCCCAGTCTATCTATTGGCAATTGCGAAGTATCAACAGCAGGAATTGGATGAACTGAGAAATCAAGTGCAAGAACTGACTGATAGACTGGATGGGTGCTGTACAGCCGTGACACCGATGAACAGGTTTAGCAATGAACAGACCCAACAGGCTCAAGTTAAAGAGAAGATTGATGAGTTCATTCTACTCCAAAATGACCCCAATCCATTTGTGGACTACACTGATATTCATTTTGAACATGATGATTGCGTGTCATGCGAGATCATCATTTCGGACATTTCAGGCAAAATTCTTAAACGAATCAAAACTAGTGGGTCAAAGGGCACAGTCCGTATCTTTTCGTCAGAAATAGGGGCTGGACTGTTTGTCTATAGCCTTATCATGAATGGACAGACCATCCGTTCAGAACGCATGGTCTCTTCTAATCGTTAAGTCTTGAGATTTTTAATTGTTGGGGCAGCCTTGATAGCGTTGCTGTTCCCAAATCTTTCATTGGCGCAATGCAACGAAGCTGTTTGGCAACATCATATTCATGGCATCGGGGGTGGCAATGCCGCTGCTTGGCCCAATCTGTCTATCAATGCCATAAACGGTAAACTACTTGTAGGAGCCACAGCATATAATGTGGATGACTTGAGCTTTGGTTCACTCACCAATTCATTCATTGATGCCTTAGGAGGTAACTCAAGCCTTTATATGGGCTTGGTAAATCCTGATGGAGATAGTGAATGGGTGCATTCATTCAATACCGAGTATTTTCTTCAGTTGGAGGATGTATGTGCAACAGATGATGGAGGATACTTCATAATTGGAGCTTTCAATCCCGATCTCATTGGGCAAGATACTTCCATTAATCTGACTCCAAATACAGGCAATGGCTACTTCATGTATAAGGTCGATGAGACAGGTGAATTGGAATGGATAAA
>JBILVD010000100.1:0-3057 GCA_044370655.1 Candidatus Deianiraeaceae bacterium
TCTTCTTTAGGAATATCTTTTATTCTTTTTTTTAAATTCATTCCTTGAATTTTCGTCCCTCTTCTAGTATAAAAATCTTTTTTTATAGGTAATATTTTACCTGCTGCCCATTCCGATACTTTAAATTTTTCTCCTATTTCTTTTTGCGTTCTATCGGGATTTCATTTTATATATTTTGCTATTTCTTTGTAATTTACCTTTCTTTTTCTTTCAAAGTCAGGTTTTATTGTAGCATTAATGCCTTTTTCTACATTTGTAAAGCGTTTGAATTGTAATTCCAAGCAAATGTGGTACTTTAATTTTTTGTTCTTTCTTTGTTAAATTAATCGCTCTTAAGCTTAAATTAATCTGAGTAAGCTTTTGCCATAAAGTATAATATCATTTATCTGACGATGAATGATATTATTTTAAATAGCAAAGGGTTGTTTTGGTATATTAATGTAAAAAATTAATTTAATCTAGATTTGAATTTTTCAAATAAAGTAATAAGTTCTTCTTTTGTTTTTACTAAATTTATTTGACTAAGAAAAAGTTTTAAAGCACCTGAAATTCTACACATTTTTAAAGTATATTCATTAGATTTAGCTAAAATTTTATTGCAAAAATCCTCTAAAGTTTCACTATAACCTTCTATAGAATTTCTTAATTCAAGTTCAGCTAAAAAACAATCTCTTTCAATTTCTGAGGCAGTGTTGTGTAAAATTTTTTCGGCAATAAATCTTTGATTACTCCAGTGGGAAACAAGATTTGAGTTTTGATTTCCTGCAATTTTATTTCTTGCCTCAGCTTCTAACGATTTTGAGATTTTAGCGTATTCTAATTTACTAAATTCTAATTCAATTTCATTTGCTTTTGCCAAAACTTCTTCTAAAGTAGGTTTTGGCATGCCTATTACTTCAACAGATTCGTAGTCTATTCCGTTAAAAATAACAGCATATTTATTGCAAAGCCTTAAAAGTGCTTCTTTTGTATAAGATGTAAGTATCATAAAAATATTAATTATATATTGTTTGTAGGTGCAAATCCGATTAAGTATTGAAACACATACTCAGGATTAACATTTGCATTTGGAGATATACCAAGAGAACCTCTATTATTTTGTCCGCAAGCAACCATAGTGCCATCTTGAAGAACGGCAATAAGACCTTGAGCATCATTTGCGTTTCCAGTTATCATAACATCTACAACGGGAACTGCACTGCTAATTGCGGCTCTAATAAAGCTTGCGCCATATGAAGCATTTGAACCAACACCACATTGACCGCTAGAATTCGCTCCAGCACACCATAGAGTTCCCGTATTATCCAAAACGGCAGTGTGAGTCCAGCCTGAGTTCATATTTCCCCCAAATACAACTTTTGGAGTAATTCCACTTCCGTTTGGAAGCATCTTGCCTTGAAATCCTGCTGATTCTAATTGAGCAGTATTTGTAAATGACGTCAGAGGCGTATTACTGTCACGCCCATCTCCAAGTGCACTTTGAAAGTTTCTACCAGAAAAGTATAACTTTCCGTTAGACCTTATAATAGCACTAACACATCCATTTGTTGCGTTAGAACCAAATATAGCTCTAACGTCAGTTAGATTTTGATTTTCTCTCACAAACACTCTAGAACCTGTGGTTGTTGCATTTGCAAGTTCTCCATATCCATTAAATCCAGACGCCCAAGTTGAACCATTAGATCTTAACACTCTTGTTACATTTTTCGCCGAAGACGCATCGAATCCTCCAAAGCAAACAACATCAGTAACATCACTCATTCCTGGCACCATAAAAGGTATTAACTGAGATGTCTTTTGATTATTTATATCCCCAAATGGATTATGATTAAGTTCTGAGCCCGCTCCCCAAGTGTAAAGCTGACCTGTGCTGTCAATTGCAGCAACATGAGGACCGCCAGCAGCTGAGACTGAAATTTTAGTAATAACTTTACCCGCAATTGCACCTTGAATTAAAACAGGAGCATTTTGTGTTTCGTAATTAGCACCTATCCCTAATTGCCCCCAAGTATTATTCCTCCAGCCATAAACTTGCCCTGTGGTTGAAATTGCAAAAAAGCTGTCAAGATTTTGATTATCCTGAATTCCCGTTGTGCTGTATATTTTGTCAATTATAACACCTGCCGGAAATGTTACTTGAGCGGGAATGTACTTTGGGCTTACATATTCCCCCCATTCAAAAACTCTACCATCACTAGTTAAAGCTATTGCGGCAACATAACCATATGTAACATCTTTCCAGTCTGTTATTTTTACACCTACAGGGTTGAAGACAGAAATTACGTTAGGTATAGTAATTCTATTGTTTTTACCAACGAGACCATATGATGTATCTCCCATTGAATAAAGTTCTTTATTGTAAATGAATATATTTGCTAAACCAGTAGCTTTAGGGTTGGACGTAAGTTGTGGAATTTTAGTAACTCTTCTAGAGAATCCGACTGAAAACCAAATTGTCCCATTTGTAATTAGTGTTATGCTAGAGTTAACTTCTTTTAGTTTTATTTCTAATACTCCATCAATAGTTTGATTGTCAAACCCTCTAATAACAACACTACAAGGATAGACGCCATCGTTTTTGAATGTGAAGCTTGCTCCAGAGGTAAGAGTGGAGACAGAAGGTAAAACAAAAATTTGCGTTAAAGAACCAGTCACAACTTGATAGTTATTAGAAGTGCTTGTTAAATTAATTACTGTAGATGAAGATGTGGTGGAAGTTATATTATTAGATATTGAATTAGTATTAAAAGTTATATTCTTCCACTTGCTAGAGGCACTATCATATCCTAAAAACTGGCCGTTGATTAAAGAATTTAATGCAACATCAGTTAAAGTTGAAACGGCTATATTAGGAAGTTGACTAGAAGGAACTTTACCTGTGTTATCAAGTGAAGCATAACCATTTGCTACGCCTTTTTGTGCTTTATCTTCCTTTAAGTTTAAAGAAGTATCAACGTCTGTTTTTGTGTAGGTTGTTGTTTTATCTGCTTTTGTATCAAGAGCATTTTGTGTAGCATTTGATATAGGAAGTGATGTTAAAGTTGTTTTTGCTTTCGT
>JBILVD010000101.1:0-3051 GCA_044370655.1 Candidatus Deianiraeaceae bacterium
AGCGATATGATTTTCATGCTTAGCTCCACATCGTTTATGCAATTATTATAAAGTTCGGTTGATGACTTTATATCTTTAACTAATAATAAATTTAATTATTAAAAAGCATGCATTATCAACCTGTGGATGGGGTCCTTCTCGCAGTATATAAAAAATTTTATGGTTGGGCTTATTCATCTAAAAACGAAGCATTCTAAATCTCTATTTACAAAAGATTTGCATCATAAAATAAAACAGTTTTAGATATCTACTCAAGTAGTTCAAATTTTAAATTTGTTAAAATAGTGGGATTCACAGCTCAAGTAGAAGCAAAATAATTGTCTCGTTAATAAGCTTTTTAAATTTTTAATAAGGCATATCTACAACTCTAAAAAATATTTCCCCCAATAAAATTATGGTAATAGTTATTAGGTACAGAATGGAATTGGAAAACAAAACGGGCTATAAACTAGTATGGATCATTTGAGACAAAAGAAGTTACTGAAGAATGTGAAATATGTTTTTCACGAAAGACGATATCGAAACAAATCTGTTGCGGAAAATCAATTTGCTCAAAGTGCTTTGGAGACAAACTTTGTTATTTTTGTCGTCAACATCTTTTGCGTCTGTATGTGTATTACAGAGATTAAAGCACCTTTACTCAAAACAAATTTTAAGGTTAGAGAATCTAAGCGGAAAAAATATGAGAGTCTGCAAGCCCAATGATTTGCATTTGATTGCCATTTATAAGAGAAGATTTAGCATGCTATTATATTGTAGGATCAGGATTTAGTTTTATATTATGATTATATTTTCACTCCCACGAAGTGAGTTCCTATCTATATTATAAGATTCTTTGTCATACCTTTTTTAGGGATTATTTCACATATAATTTTTTAAGATAGATATAAAGGAAGTCTCTTCGAAGAAATTGAAGCAGTAAATAATCCTTTTATTTTATTTTATTTTTCTTAATTTTAATAATTAATCTCCCCAATAGAATAAAATAATGCTCAAAACAATTCTCCTGCTTACATTTCTTAAGTATTGTTCAACTAAGACAGCTTGTGCTTTTTTCGATTCCGGCAGTCTCGGAATGGGAAATTCCACAACAGAATTATATCTATCTTCAACTGATTGCACTACATTGACTCCACCTCCTGGAACGGATGCTTATACGTAAGTGCAATTAACTTCCAATCCGATTGATTATAACTCTCTTTTAAATAAACCAGTTATAGTGAATGGATTAAATGGGGCAACTGGAGCAACTGGAGCAACCGGAGCAACTGGAGCAACTGGAGCAACTGGAATGGATGGCAAAAACGGCATTGATGGAAAAAATGGGACAAATGTAGTAACGGGTTAACATTCCTTTGTTTTAATTGGTTTTATTTCAGCGAGCGTAAGTTTACTTTGGCTCATCATTCTAACAATTTACCTCTGTATAAAAGAAAGAAAAAGATAAGTTTTACCAGAAAAGCAATTAGAAGGCACAAGAAAACAATTGTAAAGCAAAACGTTGACAATGGAATCATTGGTTTTCCAAGAAGAAAGCTTAACTTGATTTTATAGTTTGCATTCCAAAGAAAAAAATTGTAATTCTAAAGAATAATGAAGTAACTTACCTCTCGTACGTTTCATTATTAAACATTTCTTTTTCTTTTATCATTCCTTCACTCCCACGAAGTGAGTTCCTATTTATATTATAAGATTCTTTATTTATACCCCTTTTTGGGATTATATTTAAGACAATGTTATAACATAGACATAAAGGAACTCTCTTCGAGGGAAATGATATATTGAAAATAATGCTTTTATTTTAAATTTTAATAATTTTCTTAAATCTATTCTTTTATAATTAATTTCAAAGTACAATACATAATCAACAAAAATAAATGGAAAATGACGAACCTAGCCTGGAAGTTTCAATTGTTAGCAGTTGTCCCAATCTGTCGATCATTCCTAACAAAACATTTTACAACCAAGGTGATCAATTAGATGATGACTGCGAAGAAGTTAATTAATAAAAGCTGAAGCTGATTGAGTAAACTTTAAAAAAAAACCATATCTATGCGCTGTTTATTCTTCACAATGGAAAAAGATTTTCTTCAAACTCAAAAAGGAGTGTATTCACCAAAACAATGATTATCGATGTATTTATTATGAACTCAAAGAAAGCGGTGAAACATCAAAATGGACTTTCAAAAATAGCTCAACTAAATGATTTACAACTTTTTAGTTTTCTTTATTAGTTTACTAAATAAGTTTAATATTTTAAACCTAATAAAACCCTTTTTGTCTGTGATTTCAAAAAAAGGAAGATTTTTGTTAGGTCTGAGAAAGTTCGAAAAAAGCGAAAAAACGAAAAGATTGCCATAATAATCAAGACAACGATTTATACATATTTATTTTAGAGTTAAGTCGGTTTTGGAGAACTAGGACAGTTAGCAATTAATTCTTTATGGAACGAAATTTCTTTTTGGAAGACTTAAATTGATTTGTGTGATTATTGTACGCTTCATTTTTAAATATTTAAAGAATGTAAATTACTTTTTTTCACTCCCACGAAGTGAGTTCCTATTTATATTATAAGTTTCTTTATTCATACCTCTTTTTGGGGATTATATTTTAAAACAATGTTATAACATAGATATAAAGGAACTCTCTTCGAGGGAAATGCATTCGTAAATTCTAAAAATATAAACATCAAAAATGAAATTTACCAGTTTTATACTTTATTATTTTTTGTCGTGATAATAAATTCTCAAAATTATTTTTTGTGCCGTGATGGATCTTATGGAAATGAAACTGGAAGCATGCAAATACAAATCAATTAAATCATTCAGAATGAGATAAATATTTAAGGACTATATCACAACATGGAAAGTAGCAAAATTAGAATTAATGCCATACTGAGTAGAAGTTTAGTCTCCGAAGCCTCTACTAAACAACTTCTAAAAAGATTATACTTAAAACATTTAGAAGGAGACTACATATAACAGTTCCAACAAACCAATGGCATCTATATATATTTTTACTTTACCTAATCAGTTTACTTACTTTTACTAT